>CAZTDL010000383.1:0-2236 GCA_964612775.1 uncultured Lentisphaeraceae bacterium | reverse complement strand
GAACTATCGCACTAACGAACTAATGCACTTCCCCACCTCCTCCATCCCATATCCACTAACGCAATAACGCACTAATCAACTAATGCACTTCCCCACCTCCTCCATCCTCAACTCAAACACCGCCTCCACCGGCCAGCCGGGGAACGCCGCGGCCAACGTCGGCGCGTCGAAGTCCCGTTGCAGCGCTTCGCTCACCATCACCGCGTCGGCCTTCGCCACCTGGTTGAAAGCCTCCTGATGCGCGTTGCCGGCCAGCGTGCCGCTTCCGCTCTCGGTCAGCATGGTCAGCAGGCCGCCCGTGCCGAGCAGCGTGATCTGCCGGTCGAGGTAGTCCAGATGATCCCGGAACGGCGGCTTGCCTGTGCCGCCGCCGTTCACGTATTTCACGTCCGTACCGTTCGGCAGATACCCCCGGCCGTCCTTGACGAGATCCTGCGCGATGGCCAGATACTCCAGTTCCTTCTCCGGCGTCGCGCCCGGCGGACCGATCAGAAAGGTCGACGGCACCCCAAATACATCGAGGAACGAACTCCAGTCCCGCAGGGCCAGATTGCGCCGGAAGTACTGCACGGCCAAAATCCGATCCAAGGCGATGGGGGACTCGACAACCACGAAGTTGTTCCGCTCGATCTTCTCGCCCTTCTCTACACCCGACCGCGCGTCGCGGTTGTATGTCCACTCGTCGAACATCCCTTCGCGGCACCAGAACCACTGTTCCACCGGTTCGAGACGGACCACACCCCCGCCGCCACCGTCGTAATGCTTCTCGACATGGGCGAACCCCCGGAAAGATGCTGAAGACAGGAAGGCAACCGCCTCGCGCAGGTTCTCAATCCGGTCGTACCGGTCGCGCAGATACGCCGCCTGTTCATTGGCGAGCACGACATCACTCGGCTTCTCTTCAGGCTTCACGTCCCATTGGCAAGACAGCAGCGCCGCCCGCCGCCGCATCAGTACCGTGGCGATCAGCGCGTCGCTCTTTTCCATCGCGTAATAGCACCACTGGAGATCCGCGAACGCCCCGCGCTCACCCTGTTCGATGAGCTGGACGATCCGTTCCAGCGTCAGCCCCCGCAGCGGGTTCACGTACTCTCGCCACGCGTTATCCTTGCTTGTGTATACCGTCAATGCCATATCCGCGCCTCCTATCAAAGGCGTGAAATCAACAAAACGATCCTTTCCTTTTGTGATTGCAATCATGCCGACTCGGCGTCACTATATATGTATTAAAAAGGTGATAAATTGTTAACCGAAAGAGGCACAAAATGGCACAACGCAAAATGGTACCACAATGGTTCGAGGCAGATGAGATAGAAAGACAGCGTTTAACAGCCCTATCAAAACGCGAAGTCGCGTTTACTGTTCTAAATGCTGACGGCTCAGCGCAGGAACTTCGTCGTCCGTTAATAGTGTCAAACCATGAGGATCATCAACGTATAGCCGTCTACATAGTATTTGACTCCTTGAACCCCAACGGAAGCAGTTGCAGCACGCTTTTCCTGTACATAGACAAGGATTTATCAAGGACTATCATCGAGTCGGCTGATCGAACGCATTTGATTCTGCCTCAACCCATACAATTAACAGCCGCAACAGCCCTTTAGAAAGCAGCATTAGGCATTCATTACTTTTGGCTTTGACTCATCAGTCTCAGCGTCCTTCACGGCTCCACACCGATCCTGAAGCACACCCATATTGCCTGCGTTCGAGCGTCACAAACGTCGGTTCCTGTAAGTAACACCGTGAACATATTCGTAAGTAGAAGGTTTTTGTGCCCACCTCTGCATGGAGAAAACAATGCCAGAAATCGACCTGAGATCCGTTGGCGACACGATCATGCTACATTTGCGCAAACAGCAGCATGCCGTCAACGTCTATACTCTTGCCACGACGCTTGTCGCCCTTGCGGACGCTGCCAAAGAGGCGAACGAGCAAATAAATCCGGGATACGAGGTAGAGGTCGTAGTAGAAACGCTATCGGATGGCAGTTTCAAGGCGAAGATTCGAGCCGTCTATAAGACAGCCGGTAACATTTTCAGCACACAGAACCTGCAGACCATAGTGTTGGCCGTAATTGCAAACTTCGTTTACGAGCAGACGCTCGCTCCCGATAAAGGCGTGACCGTCATCGTCAATAAAGACGAGGTAATAATCGAGCAGGAGTACAAGCGAATCATTGTGTCTCGTGAAGTCCATGAGGCAGAACTACAGATCAAAACATCTTCTCGCTTCCGCG
>CAZTDL010000382.1:0-4774 GCA_964612775.1 uncultured Lentisphaeraceae bacterium | reverse complement strand
ACGGCCTCGTCCGCGACAGCGGTTCCTCCCTTCATAAACAGGAGAACCTGTCGCAGGCCACTGAACGATGCACAAAACCGCGGACGAGGCCGTCCGCGCCCCCAGTCTCACACCCACCCCTGTCAAACCGACACGCACAGGTCAGTGAAACGGGGATACGCCCGACGGCGATGGACGCAACGATATGTCCAGTACGAAACGGACGAGACCACCTCGGAGCCGGGGTCGAAAACAGGCATCCGGCGATGAGTCCGTCAATAATCGACCAAGCTGGCGCTCGAAATCAGAGACCATAGTCTCCCACACAAAAACAGGAAAATTGCCATGGATAAGATACGCTCCGTAATAATTGAGGTCGCACGTAACAATTGAAACTTGGAATGGCGCCCCTGGCAGGACTTGAACCTGCGACCCACGGATTAGAAATCCGTTGCTCTATCCAACTGAGCTACAGGGGCAAAATGAAAACTTAAATGTTGGCAGGTGCGGCACATCGCAATTGCAGGCTTTATATCAAATGCCTATCGCGTCTCGCAATCACATTTGTAAGCGCACAAAACAGCGCCTTGAACGCCGATTGGTTCGGGGCCCTGTTATAAGGGCGGTTCAGGATGAACAGGACGCTGAAGATCCGGCAGTCGAAATAAGGCCGTTCCGCGTGAGCGGAACGGCCCATTCACTCTTCTGCAAACGGATGTCGTTTACTTCTTAAAAGACTCCTCGACGGATACGGCAACCGAAACGGTCGCGCCGACCATCGGGTTGTTTCCCATCCCGAGGAAGCCCATCATCTCCACATGCGCAGGAACCGAGCTTGAACCCGCGAATTGCGCGTCGGAATGCATACGGCCCATGGTATCTGTCATGCCGTAGGAGGCCGGACCGGCACCCATGTTGTCGGGATGCAGCGTACGTCCCGTGCCGCCACCAGACGCCACAGAGAAATACTTCTTGCCCTTTTCCACGCATTCCTTCTTATACGTGCCGGCGACCGGGTGCTGGAAGCGCGTGGGATTAGTGGAGTTACCGGTGATTGAGACATCCACCCCCTCTTTCCACATGATCGCCACACCTTCACGCACATCGTCTGCGCCATAACAACGCACAGCCGCACGAGGACCATCAGAGCATTTCGTCGTCTTCGTGACCCGTAGCTTGCTGGTCGCGTAAGCTAATTTCGTCTCACAATGGGTGAAACCGTTGATACGGCTGATGATGTAGGCCGCGTCCTTGCCAAGACCGTTGAGTATCACCTGCAGCGGCGCCTTGCGGACCTTATTCGCTTTGAGGGCGATTCCGATTGCGCCTTCGGCGGCCGCGAACGACTCATGTCCCGCAAGGAAGCAGAAACACTTCGTCTCGTCGCGCAGCAGCATTGCACCCAAGTTGCCGTGACCAAGACCGACCTTTCGGTCGTCCGCCACAGAACCGGGGATACAGAACGCCTGAAGGCCTTCGCCGATGGCTTCCGCCGCTTCGGCCGCCTTAGCGCAACCTTTCTTCAATGCGATAGCCGCGCCCAACACGTAAGCCCATTTCGCGTTCTCGAAACAGATGTTCTGAATCGAGTTAGTGATTTCGTAAGGATCAAAGCCCTTGTCCAGACACAGCTTGCGCGCGGCTTGGAGATCTTTGATGCCATACTTCTTGCAGACCGCGTCGATCTTTTTGATACGACGCTCATAGCTTTCGAAAAGTGCCATAAGAAAAATCTCCTTTCAACTACTCGTGACGCGGATCGATGAATTTCACGGCACCCTGTTCCTGTGTGAAACGGCCGTAGGTACCTGTCGATTTCGCCAGCGCCTCTTTCGGATCAGTGCCTTTCTTGAGCAGTTCCATGAATGGCCCCATACGGACAAATTCATAACCGATGACTTCATTGTTCTTGTCCAGCGCGATACGCTTGACATAACCTTCGGCCATTTCCAAATAACGCACGCCCTTTTGCTTGGTGCTATACATCGTGCCGATCTGGCTGCGCAGCCCTTTACCCAAGTCTTCCAGTCCGGCGCCAATCGGCAATCCGCCCTCCGAGAAGGCGCTCTGCGTACGTCCGTAGACAATCTGAAGGAACAGTTCGCGCATCGCGGTATTGATCGCATCGCAGACGAGGTCCGAGTTCATCGCCTCGAGGATGGTCTTTCCGGGCAGCACCTCAGCGGCCATAGCCGCTGAATGAGTCATGCCCGAGCATCCGATCGTTTCGACCAAGGCTTCTTGAATCACGCCCTCCTTGACATTCAGAGTCAACTTGCATGCGCCCTGCTGCGGCGCACACCAGCCGATACCGTGCGTCAAACCGGAAATATCGGTGATTTCCTTCGCCTGCACCCACTTCCCCTCTTCGGGGATCGGTGCCGGCCCGTGCTTTGCGCCTTTACAGACGGTGCACATCTGCTCTACTTCGTGAGAGCATTGATACTGACAACTCATGTTTTAAACCTCCATAGGTGTACGAAAAAACCGCGCAATTGTACACGAAACAACGTGTAGTGACAAATGGAATACCGTCTGCTCAGAACGAAATTTCGATGCCGTTAACGGCCCTGAGCCAGACGCACCGCCAGACGGTCAGGCAAGCCGGCCTGCATATTCTTTTCCATTGCGGTTTGCACGTCATACGCCACGCGTACAAACTCCAGTTCTTTCGACTTCGCGCAATAGATCACATAGGAACTACGGGGATCGTTGTCGCGAGGCTGGCCCACGCTTCCCACGTTGATAAAGAATTTCTGTCCGAAGGCGATCTTCCGCTTGCACGGTTCAACACGCATCACCTCGCGTTGTTTCTCGTAGATCATCGGAACATGCGTGTGTCCGTGAAAACAGATCGACGTCATTTGATAGCTGAAACTCGCCTCGGCGGCCAAAGTATCAAACACATACCCCCAGCGTTCGGGCATGTCGAGCGTGCTGTGAACCAGGGTAAAACCGCCATAGGCCTTCATGTAGGGTAAATCATGCAACCATTTGACGTCGTCTTCCGTCAACTGCCGACGCGTCCAAGCGATCACACTTGCGGCAAGCGGTTGGAAGTCGTCCAGACTCTCGTTGTATGAACAATAGTGGTCATGATTGCCGCGAACCGTCACACATCCGAGGTCACGCACCACCTTAATGCACTGCGAGGGACTCGCGTTGTATCCCACAACATCCCCCACCGAAACGAAATCCGTGACTCCTCTGTTGCGCGCGTCGTCGACAACAGCATTCAACGCCTCCAGATTGGCGTGAATATCACCCAGAATGGCATATTTGTGATCCATAGTGACAAAAGAAATATTAAGAGATCTTGAGAGCCGCCGCGGCCAACGGGAGATCCTCGGCCGTTGTGATTTTGATGTTGGGACGTGGCCATTCAACCAGACGGACGGGCTCGCCGATCAGTTCAACGGCGCTGGCCTCATCTGTCACGGTCACCTTCTGTTCATCGACGGCACGATAAGCACGGCGCAACAGATCGGCATTGAACGCCTGCGGCGTCTGCACGGCCCGGAGCTTCGAACGGTCAACCGTATGGTCGACCGTTGAACCTCGCTCCACATACTTGATCGTATCCCAAACACGCGACGCAGCGATCCCACAGCCATTACGCTTTGCGCACTTGATGATCTCAGAAATAAGATCCGGCGTCACACATGGACGCGCGCCATCGTGTACGATGATCACGCGCGTTTCGGCATCCATCTCATTCATGCCGTTTTGGACGGAATCTTGACGGCGTCCGCCGCCCGCCACAATCTTCACCAATTTCGAAATGCCGAACATTTGCGCCACGCTTTTAGCGGCGAGTATCTGATCTTTGCGTATCACCAAGATGATCTGATCAATATCCACGCACTGCTCGAAAGCCAAGAGCGACCAAGCAACCACGGGTTTAGATCCAAGACTCAGAAAAGCCTTATCCGTGTTCGAGCCCATGCGCTCACTCTTACCTGCTGCAACGATAATTGCTGTATTCATAAATGCTCCAAGAAAAACGTCACGTTGACGTCCGGCGCTCTTCAGAAATCCGCTCCCCAAAAAACGACGCCGGCATTACCATCGGAAACCCAGTGTACATCACTAAATCTCAATAGAATGTGCTTGATATTACCAGCGTTTAATCCCAACCGTCAAGCATCTAGTCGGACAGTAATCGGCGCCAAAAAGCGCAAGGTATTTAGGCTTGAAGCATCCTCATGTCCTACGTATACTATATGCCCATTCTTTCGCGGTATCGGCGCGTCTGCCTGTGCAGGTTGCACCGACCGTATTTAACCAGTTGGAGTTAGCCATGATCGTTACCACCAAGGAACTCTTTCAGCAGGCTTATGGCAAGTATGCCATCGGCGCTTACAACATCAATAACCTCGAGCAAACGATGGGCCTGTTCAAGGGCAATGTCGAAAGCAAGGCTCCGTTCATCGTGCAACTCTCCAAGGGTGCCCGCTCTTATACGCACAAGCTCATGCTTGAGACGATGATGACGACAGCCGACAAGATTTTTCCGGATGCGGTCTTCGCGGTGCATCTGGATCACGGCGATGAAGAGACCTGCATGGACTGCATCGCTTCGGGCGTTTACAGTTCCGTTATGATCGACGCCTCGCATTTCCCCATCGAGAAGAACATCGAGATCACCAAACGCGTCGTTGAAGCCGCTCATGCCAAGGGCATCGTGGTTGAAGCCGAACTCGGACAGCTTAAAGGCATTGAAGAGGATGTCTCGGCTGCCGAGCACGTCTATACGAAACCGGAAGAAGCCGAGTATTTCGTAAAGCAGACGGGC
>CAZTDL010000381.1:0-4787 GCA_964612775.1 uncultured Lentisphaeraceae bacterium | reverse complement strand
CTTCTTGCGGTTGTCCCAGTAGGCGTCGAAATCCGCCGGTTTGGGCCGCGACGGTGTGATCTTCAGGGGATCGATCCCGGCTCCGCCGGAGCCTGCGACTTTGCCGTCGGACGCAAGGTTAGCGGTGCATTTGAGGAAGCCGGGACGGGCCAGCGCGGTTGCCAGCACCGCTTCGCCGTTGGCGTCGGTGGCAAGTTCGCCTTTGCGGTTGACCGAAACATCGCCCGATAACGCGTAGTTGAGCTTCGCGGCGGCGACCGGTTTACCGTCGGCGACGAGCTTGATTTTGAACTTGATCGGTTCGTTGGCCTGATAGATCGCGTTTTTCCGGTCGGCCCGGACGGTCAGGGTGGACTCCGCCCGGATCATGCCCGGCATCAGCAACAGTCCGGCAAAAAGAAATAACGACTTTTTCATAAAATCTCCTTTATGGTCTGACCTTGTCTTGTTTTTTGCTCAATTGAAACCGGCCCCGGCTGGCGGATGTCCGCATAGCTTCGCCCACCGTGGTCAGTCACTCCCTGATCGTCCGCACCGTCAAAGCTCTATACCGAATCGGGGCCGAGTGACTCATTTCGAATCCGGCTCGCGATAGGCCCGGATCTCGAACACGCGCGCCGAACAGATAAGCCGATCCCATCTTGTGCACGAACTGCGTGTCGAGGCGCCATGCGCCATTGTCCGCGAAGTCCCCGGCTTCGACCCACAGAAAAACGTCGACCGCCATATGGTTCTCGACAGGAGATTTGCGGAATTGAGCCAGATCTTCCAAACTCCACGGGATGATCGGCGCGGACTCCTTCGCCACCGCCGCACACACCGACACACCCACCGCCATCGCCATACACGCAGAACCGCATCAACGTCCCCCCCCTTTCGGTCGCCCCTGAGTTTATCCTTTCGCGAAAAAAACTTGGCACACCAGCATCCTACCGCCCTCGCGCCCGCCGACACGCGCCCGCGAGTTTCAGGGCAGGGTCCTCACAAGACGGAAGCCGATGTCGCGATCCCGGGACGACGGAGTGTTGTAGTACCGGCTCAACGAACGGCAGTACACCGCAGGGCGGTACCAGCTTCCGCCCCGAAACACGCGGACCGAACCCGACACCGCCCCTAACGGATCGGAACCGCCCGCGAGCGACCCCGCAAACCAATCCAAACACCATTCCCACACGTTGCCGTGCGTATCGTACAGACCCCACGCGTTCGGCAGGTAAGAGCCGACAACCGCCGTCGCGTTCGTCGGACTCACGCTTGATACGGGGTAACTCACATCGTTGACATACCCACCGTCGAACTTATAGCGCCCCAGCGCGTCCAGCCACGCGTTTGTGTTCGCGTTCACCCCGCTCACATTCGCAGACGCGTCCCCATCGTTGAACACGGTTGTCGTCCCGGCCCGGCACAGGCACTCCCATTGCGCCTCCGTCGGCAGATCAAAATCCGTCACTCCCGTCTTTGCCCGTATGAGACCTAAAAAACTGTCGGCCGAAACGACTGTTCGATCGGTTGTCGGCCAGTCCACCGCCGGAACACCGTTCGTCGCTCCCCGGATGTTGTCGTACGACACCTGTTCCACCGGACGCGACGCGTAGTATGCCGAGTTGTTATAGTAGCCCGGCTTCGTTCCGGTGATCAGTTCCCACTGCCGCTGCGTCACCTCGAACACCCCCGCGTAAAAATCCTTCGTCAGCGTCGTCGAAGTGCCCGCTGATTCGCCTATGCCGAACGTGCCGGCGTGGACGCGCCGCAATACCAATTTGTCTGTCGCATAGACCGAGTCGTTGGTTACGCCGAACCAGACATTGGTGAACCGCCCGTACGTCTCGAGTCGTTCATCGCCCGGATAGATGTACTCGATCTGACCGTCCGCACCGGCACTTTTTGTCAGATCCACGATCATATAGACCGGCACGGGGGTTTGTGTGAGCGAGACGCGAAACTGCGTCATAATCTCGTTGTTGGTGTAGGCCGTCTTTGTTGGGTCAAAAATAACACGGTGCGCGCCGTCAGAGACTCCGCACAGATCGCCGACAAGGGACGGGGCCGGGAGCGTGAGCTGCATGGATCCGTTAAATGCGCTGATGACGACATCCACCTCTTGGGTCGGATCGCAGGAAAGCACATAATCGATATCCACCAACCGGCTCCACGGCCAACGCTGGCGGACCACCACATCGCTGATCGTCGGTTCAGCCGCCAAAGCGTTCAAAGCCAAACATCCGACGAGGGCTAACACTGTTTTTCTAATCACTTGTGTCGTTTTCATTTTATTTCCTTTGATCCTTCATGCCCCTCCGAGGGTACAAATCTCAAACCGGTTCTTCTTTCTTCTGACGAATGCACCAGCGCACGTCTCATCCTCACTTCACCCGGATCAATGTTCCGTTCGGGACATAAACCACATTTGCGTTCCACTCACCCTCATGGCCCGGGAAGGTTAGCGCCAAAAAGAAGGCGCCATATTCCCAATCGCCATGCTTGAGCTTCAAACCGTAATAACTGGATGCGTCAGCAAACGCATTCGTCTGAGACGTTCCTCCGATTTTGGCAATGACTATCCGACCGTTTGCGGCATCAGCTGTCGCCGCAGCCCATGTCGAATCATAGGGGATCACAACGTTGTCCCGGATTCTTGCCCAGTTTTTTTCTGCAGGTCCCGGATCGACGACAGCCTTCCCGAATGCACCTGTCACCACGGCCAGCTTCGAGGTCATCGCTCCGACCAAAACGTCGTTGCCATTGTAGAACCGCAGAGTCAACGTATATGCGTCCTCTCTTTCGGGAACGCTTCCGGCAAATGTCCTCCACAGGTAATTTGAAGTGATTCCCGTGAAGTTTGTTGTAAACGACGCGTTCATTCCTCGAATGTCAAGTTCCGCGTGTGTTGCAGCCGCGTTCCAGTTCCACCTCAGCGGGACTTCGTTGGTAAGGACCGTCGTCCAATACCGATTTTGATGCGGTGAAAAATTGACCGATACCGGGTCCGAAACGGCTTCTGCTTTTCCTGCCCCCATCATGACCGCCGCTGCGGCTAATGCCGCCGCTGCGCTTGCCCTGTTCATGTTGTTTCCTTCCTGTTGGGGTACGGATGCCCGGACCCATGCTTTATTCTGAAAGGGGATACCGTTCCCGACCCGCATCTTCTTGGCTGGGAGACTCGATCCAGGCATATACCGCTCGGCCCAGAGATCCGCGATTTGTGATGCGGTTTTCATGGCCTTAACCGGATCATCAACAGCCCTCCCGGCTTGAACGGCGCCGAATAGTTTTTTCGCCTCCGGCCAGTCTGCCGCGATTTTAGAGGGGCTCTCCCCCGAAACCGCCCTCACACCCTCCCCTGCCCCGCAGATTCCAACCGCGGCCCCAGACAGTTCCTGTCCCCATTCGCCATATCCGACCTCGTTCACCTGCACGCTGCCTTTAAATACAAACACATCGGATGCGTCCTCACACGCCCGCACGCCGAACACGGTTCCCAAATCACGAATCTCAAGCGCCCGCGTCCGCACGGTGAATCCGGTCGCCCAATGCGGCACATTCGCCAACAGACTCCCCTGATCCAGTGCGACACGGATACCGCTTTCGACAGCCACGCTCGACGGGCCGATCAAAGTCAACTCGACACCGGTGTCAAGCCGTATAGCAACCTCGCCTGACTCAAGCCTCAGCATTCCCGGCAGTGTTTCAGGCAAGTCAAGACCCCTGACGCCTTTTTGGCTGACCAATCGAACCACCGGAAGAACGGGATTTGCCTGCGCCTTGATTTCGGTTCCATACCGCTCGAATTTGCCTGAAAAATCTGCCGCATGCCACAGAGCCGTCCCCGCCAGTAGAGTCACCACAGCGGCAGCGGCCATTTTCCGCGGACTACGCCACCAGGATTTCCTTCCTGCGACATAATGCCGTTCCGACTCCCGAGCGTCACAACTCACAGGTTCCAGACCATTCCCCCGTCCGCACCGGAATTGGAGCGTCAGATGCATCTGAAGTTGCTCGACATAGACCGAAAACAAATCGGGAAACTCGCGGATCAACTCATTGAAGCGCGCAATTTCCTCGCGGGACGCATCCCCCTCCAGAACCGTCGCCGCCAGCATTTCGAATTCATCAAAAACAGAATGTATCATGCCTCTATTTCCTCCGCAGAGGAGAGATGAACACAATCGGACAGCGCGTGGCGCGCTCGAATCAGGAGCAGTTTGACCGCGTTCGCGGAACGGCCGAAGCGGCTGGCGATCGCGCCGAGCGAACAGCCCTCCCGATAACGACTCTCAACAACTTCCCGCAAGGTGGAGGGCAATTTTTCGATGCACTTGTCCAGTAACATGAAATTGCTCTCGATCGCGAGCGCCTCGTTTGTCTCTTCCAACTGTTCCGACGCCATTTCGAACACATCGTCCTCAAAAACTAACCGGTCCCGTTGCCGCTTCGTCCGGTGGGCCTTAACTTCATAAAAAGCCAGCGTCTTTGCCCATTTGATGAACGGTCGCGTCGGATCGTACTTCCCCGCGTTCTTGCAAATCTTCAGGTTCGTCTCCTGAAGAATGTCCCGGGCGTCCTGCGAATTTGCAGTAAGTACGCAGATATAGGTAAACAATGTCAGCTGGGCTGCGGCCAGTTCACTCATTACCCTCCCGTTTCCGGCATCTATTTCCATCGAAAGCGGCATCATGCCAACATCCTCTTCTGTCTATAATGAGCGCGACTTTCAAAAATGGTTCATGGTTTTTCGAAAATTCTTTAAAAAAAGTACGGTCGGTCGTTTCGTCGGAACCATTCACGAC
>CAZTDL010000380.1:0-4790 GCA_964612775.1 uncultured Lentisphaeraceae bacterium | reverse complement strand
CAGCCAAATGAATCAGCAACAAGTCACGCTGATTGAGTTTCGATGCGGCACGTGCAGCGGCAAGACCTGCATCACCCATGCCCCTTGACGTCTCCGCCAACGCGATGACGGACGATGCACGCGCGCCGACGCACTGTTCCGTTTTAGCGCGAATCGCAAGAAGCATACCCTCATCTAACGCTCCCGGCAACAGCCACGCCATTTTTCTTTGGCGGCACGACTCTAAATCGATCGGCACCAACGCATGATCGCCCGCGCCGAAAACCGAAAGAGGCGCGGCCCATACGCTTTTGCAGGACAGCTCGATACCCGTCTGATCCAACCACGCGGTCAGTCCGGGTCCATCGCAAAGCAGACAAGCGAGAATCTCCGGCAACGACAACACACCCGCACGTGCAAAATCACGAACGACCGCATCTTTTTCGAACAACCCCAGCATTTTGTCCGCAGGAACTTGAAGGCTCTTCGCGCCTCCCACCAAGAGCCAGTCATACGCGCCCGTACACCAGACCTGCATATCAGGGAACTCTTTCCCGAAACGCCGAACAATCGTCGCAAATCTTTTTGGAGACAGGGCACGCGCATCCAGATGCAACGCCACAATTCCGTCAGTAGCCAATGAACCGCGACACCGTTTAAACAACCCGCGGCCATACGACTTGTCGGTGCCGCGCATCCATACAGGCTCAGAGGCCAAAAAGATCACGTCATAACGCTCCCTCGATGAAAATGTCGCGCACCTGCGTATTTTTTGGGCGACATCAACACCCTTCCCATCCACATAACTATCGGCGGCCAATGCCAGTTTCACGACATCAGAATCCGTCCCGGCGTAAGCGATATCGGCAACGCCTGCTCGCGCGAAATACGGCAAATAAAAGCCCGCCTCAGGCCCAAAAACAGCCGCCTTTTTACAGTCCGGACGCAACAGCAACGGGAGATAGGCCGTTACCGTACGCGCCGTATGGAAACGATTGCCAAACAAAATCGGACGTCCATCGAGGGCGAAAACGAATTGATAATCGGAGTCGTCGTATACCGTCACCGTATGATGCCGTGAAAGATGAGTGAACGTTGGGGTCCCTCGTGCAAAACCACTGTCACGGTGAACCAATCGGCTGAACACGCCATCCGTCAAAACAGAGTCCCGTCCACTCGTATTCATAACCGCCATCACACCCACAACCGAAAAAAAGGGCAAAAACGACCACACGCCGCGCGCCAATGTGCAGGAAGCCAAAACGCCAAACCATATAGCGGCCAACCTCGTCATCCCCTCGACACCCACCCACGGGATAAGCAGACCCGCAGCCAAGCCATATCCTACGGATGCAGGCAGAACTCCTAACAAAACCGTCAATGTCAGAGCCGGTCCACGCTGCCGCCCCGTTGAGCGCAAATACGTCATCAGAAGCAGTCGGGCCGCGCATCCGGCCAAAAACGACGGCACCAAAACAAGAAACGCGACCGTCTTCCCCAAAGTCATTCCGTACTGTGCGACAGAACGCGACAAATCGTTCAAAATACGTTGCCAGCCAGCGACAACACCAGGCACAAACGCAAGTTGCAACACCAAACAGCACCCTGTCATTAAAAGGACAACACACAGCGCTGCAACAAGTTGCCGGTCTTTCCTAATCAACAAACCGATGCCGAAAAATCCAACAGCCAGTCCCACCGCAATCGACCCCACACAAGCAGTCAGACTATAGACCGTACGGCCCGCGACTCCATCGATAATGCGGAGCCATACAGCAGACAAAACACCGAACATCAAACTTGCGGCCACATACACAGCCACACGCAACAGACCCTTATCCAAACCTTTTACCATAAAAAACCCAAGCCTTACGAAATTAAACCGAAATTATGCATTTTTATCATCTTTCACAAGCATACGCTGATACGGCAAGTCAATTCTCTCACGATCAAAACGCTCCTTGAGATCTTTCAGCAACGAGGTCCGCGTCGCCATGAGCTCCGTCCTGTCAACCCAAACCGCCAGCAAGAACTGCATCGAATAGTCACCGAAACCTTTAAAAAAGATCAAAGGCTCTGGCTCGTTAAAACATGACGGATTTGCAACCACGACCTCACGTAAAATCCTCATCACGCGGGCAGCATCCCCGTTAAAGGAAACGCTGAGATCGATATCGAGGCGTCGTATCGGATATCGCGTATAGTTGATCAACTTCGACTTGGCAAGCATCTCATTGGGGACACGAATCATCCGGTTATCAAAAGTCCGAAGATAGGTCGACAGCAATTCGATACTATGCACATATCCATCCGACCCGTCCACCTCAATCCGGTCACCGATCTTGAACGGTCTTTCAAGCACGAGAAACAGGCCGCTGATCAAGTTCGAAAGGCTGGTCTGCGAGGCGAATCCGATTGCTACGCCCGCCACGCCTGCCGCGCCCAAGATAGCCGTAATATCCACTCCGGCCCCGCGAATCAACGAGACTATAAACAACAAAATAAGAAGGTATTTAAAGGTTTTTGAAAAAGCTCTGGCCTTATCCGCCCCCAATCGATGCGACAGACCGTTATACAGTAACCGTGCAAGAAAAGAGGAAACCCACACGCCGAAAATCAGCCAAGCGCAAATCCCGAAGAACGGCAACACATAGTCGGCCAACAAGACATTCAATTTGGAGATATCCATTTTCATCAGTCGAATCTCCAACTAAAACTGCTGTTTAAAAATCGCATTCGCAATCACTCGTGCCGTCAGTCCCGAGGTCGGAGCCTCACGCGGCTCCGAAACCAATTGCGCATCCTTGGCCTGCTCGGGCGACGTCCGGCCAAACGTCAGCGACGCGGGATAAAAACTCCCCGTGTATCCCAAACGGCATTCATTCGTCCACAGCCTGCCGTCGCCGGTCTGATAAACGCTCATGTGCCGCACACTCAGAAGCAGCTGTGCAAAGGCCAACGCCTCATGCGTATTATTCTCGAGCAGGAGTGGGCAAATCGCACGGCCCACAACATCCGTCAGTTCCGCCTGTTCCTGGCGGGCCCGCGTGGTTAACGCGTAACAGATTTCTCCATCCTCAGATGGATGACCAAACCACGTCTTCGACAACACGCGAGTCGGGAACTCGCACAGAGTTACGTGATTAGGCAGATCCACCTGTACGCGCACCCACACGGGAATCGTCACAAAAAAAGACATTTATGACGCGGTGCGATTTCAATACGAACCTCAGGCCGACTCACAACAGGTCGATCCGGCAACACGGGCACAAACCGAACCGTCGTTGTCTCTGACGGCGTGACAAAACGCAACCATTCCAATCCTTCCGGTTCAACAGCCGTCTCGTGAAACGGCTCAAACACGCTTTCCGCCTGATGCAGAGTGGCCACTGACCAGCCTTGTCTATTTCGCACAAGCCACAACCGCAACTGCGCAAACGCGCAGGTGTAGAAGCGGCCCGCCACGCACTCGTGTTTATCCCATAACGAATTCATATCGCCAGTATAACAAGCCTTATCTAAACGGCCTATCACTCGTTTCCATTCTTTGCGGTCATGTCACTTCTGATTCGGCTCGACAACGCTTCAGCACAACGGCCCACAACGCCCTTACGACGCATGACGGCTGCGACGCCTCGTGCCCCAAGTTCCTGCCGAGCAACGACATCCGACACAAGACGTTCAACCTCACGTTCCAAGGTCGGCACATCAGGCACCTGGATCAACGCACCGGCATCCAACAAATCCGACATGACAGGACGAAAATTCTCGGTATATGGGCCAACCACCGTCGCAGCACCGCATAAACACGGCTCAATCATATTTTGCGCTCCGTGCTCGCACAAGCTCTTACCGACAAACGCAATCTGCGCGTGTCCATAAAACCCCATGAGCTCACCCGTCGTATCGGCCACCACCACGGTTCCGCTAGCATCCGTTTTCCGATAAGTTTCACGGCTCTTTCTCACGCACGAGAAACCCGCTTTCTCAATTTCAGCCTGAACGGCATCCGCTTTCTCAAAATGTCTCGGCACAATAACTAGCCGTAAATAGGGATATCGCCGACACAGCCGTTTGTAAATCCCGATCAGCACGGCATCCTCTCCAGGCCATGTCGAACCGCCCAACAAAACCACGCGGTCAGATCCACAGTCATGCCGCGATAAAAACTCGCCCACCGCCTGCTCTTTCACAGGATCGCGATTCGCCACATCAAATTTAAAACTGCCGGTCACCTCGATTTTTGACGCATCAGCACCGGCATCCAACAATCGCCGCTTATCCGTTTCGGATTGCGCCATGATCGCCGTAAACATCCTCAAAACAGGGCCAAACCAGAAACGCATACGTCTGTAGCCGGGCGCGGAACGATCCGAGACCCGAGCATTAACAAGAAACATCGGCACTCCGCGACGCCGACACTCTCTGATTAAATTCGGCCAAATCTCCGATTCGGTCAAGATGAGAGCCCGCGGTTTTACCGCGTCCAACGCCCGCTTTACGCAAAACGGAAAATCCAGCGGATTATAGATGAGCACGTCTTCAGGACCGATCTGCTTCTCAGCCTCTTTCCAACCAGTCGAACTGGTGGTACTGAAAACAAAACGGATATCCGGCAACCGCGCTTTCAGCGACCTCATCACCTGTCCCGCCACATAAACCTCGCCCACGCTCACCGCATGTATCCAAATCGGATGGACCAAAGCTATATCCTTAGGAAGTATTCCTAAACGCAACAAGAGGCCGCGGTGAAGCTTCCTCCTGAACAGATACAATGGCAGATAAAAAAGTGAAACGAAGAAAAGAACTAA
>CAZTDL010000379.1:0-4797 GCA_964612775.1 uncultured Lentisphaeraceae bacterium | reverse complement strand
CGACTGCAGGTCGCCCATCAGCTGGTCGAAGGTGTAGTGCGCGGAGCGCGCGATGGTCTCGATGAAGGGATGGCGCGGCTGCGGGAACATCGGCAGCATCGGCCGCAGGTCCCACAGGTGATGATGCGGATCGCTGATCGGCAGATCGGCTTCCACCTGCGAGGCGCCGACCGGGATCTCGCGATCAAGCGTCATCGCGGATACGGTTTCGCCGCTGCGCGCCGTTGCCGCGGTCAGTGTGATGCGCGTGGCCTGTGGAGCGTTGGCCGCATTCCGCAATGAGAGTCTGACGTGAACGAGGCCGCCGTGTGTCGATGGCTTGAGCGTCGGATGGGCGAACACGTCCGCGCAATAGGCAGGCGGCACGCAGAGCAGTTCGACGCTTTCCGTGATGCCGCCGTGGTTGAAGCTGCCGCCCGCATAGAATTTCGCGCCGCCCTCTTTGCAGCGCTTGGCCGTTTCGCTGAGACGGATGCCGTCGATAGGCGCTTCGGTCGGATTGAGGACTCGGATGGTCAGCCGGTTGGATTGGCCCGGCTTGACGGTATCGGTGACGTCGAGTGTGAACGGCGTCTCTCCGCCCTCGTGACCGCCCACAGGGACACCGTTGAGCCACACTTCGGCCAGGTAATCCACTTGCCCGAACCTCAGCAGAACGCGTCCGTTCGCATACGGGTTGATGGGAAACGAAAATTCGCGCGCATACCATACCACGCCGTGATAGCCGGGAAACGCCTCTTGGATGATCCAGGGGACCTTGGCCGGTTTGGCGGCGTCGAGTTGCGACTTCTCAAACCACTTCTGCCCGCGGCCGACGTTCTGCGGGTCGATGGCCAACGACCAGATTCCGTCCAGCGACAAAACCGTGTCGGCGGCTGTTTGTCCGGCGTGAGCCAAGACCGCCGAAACGATGAGCGCGACGCGTAAGAAAAAGGCGGCGCGATTCATTCCATGCAGATATGGTTTCATTTGTCCCCCCCCCCCCCCCCGGTAAGAAATCCCGTTTGTTAAAAGCACTATACGCTGCCGCTTTTTTGCGGAAGTCAGATTAGCGCAAAATTTATATCAGATTAGCGCAAAAAAGAATGCGGTCTCTCGGTTGTTTTTGATATATATGGGGCGTATGAGTCATATACGGACACAAATGCCGCAGGTGGCCCTGCGCCTGCCGACATCGATCAAAACCTGCAGGGAGGTGTTGCGGGGTATTTTGCAGTTCGTGCATTTGCACGGTCCATGGGCCGTGCATATCATCGAGGGGCGGGATGGAGAACAGAAGCTGCTCCGCCCGGAGGCATGGGGCTACACCGGCATTATCGTGGACATGAGCGCCGGCTATCATTCAAAACGGCTGTTTGAGATTAATGTTCCCACGATCATCACCAATCCGCCGGACGAGATTCTCGTCCCGACCCATCCGTTCTTCCGAATCAGCCGCGTCAGGTGTGACAACCGTCCCATCGGTAAACACGCGGCCGAGTATTTTCTCGACTTGAAATTCAGCAACTTCGCCTTCGTCGGCCAAGTCAATGACGCCTCGTGGTCCGAAGAACGCAAAATCACGTTCTGTGAAAGTCTTGCCAAAAGCGGATTTTCCTGCGCTGTTTATCCTCGGCTATCGCAATCCGCCCGGAAAGATTTCTCATTGGAGCAGGCTCTGCTTTGCACGTGGCTCAGGTCGTTGCCAAAGCCTGTCGCCATTTTGGTCGCCAATGATGTGCGGGCACGTCAGGTGCTCGATTCCTGCATGAAAGCGGGGGTGACCGTTCCTCAGGAAGCCGCCGTGTTGGGCGTCGACAATGACGAGATGCTTTGCGAAACCACCCATCCGCAGCTTTCGAGCATCCAGATGAGCACGGAACATGCCGGATTTGAAGCGGCCCGCGTTCTCGACGAGATGATGCGAGGCAGCCGGAGGGGCAAGTCCCATCAGACGATTATCAGCTACGGCTTTTCTCACTTGGTGACACGGCGTTCAACGGAAACCATCCAGATCCCGGACGCACTGGTCGCCCGCGCGACCGAGTTCATCCGCATCAACGCCGGCATCACCGTTACGGTGGAAGACATCGTTAAACACTTGGGGGCTTCCCGACGTTCTCTTGAGACGCGCTTCAAAGCCGTCATGGGGCGCACGGTCTACGCCGAAATCATGCGCGTCCGGCTTGAGCGGGTTCAAACGCTTCTGCGGCAATCCGCGATGGCGGTTGAGGAGATTGCCGATAGCTGCGGATTCGCCAGCGCCAGCCATCTGGGCACACTTTTTAAATTGCACTTCAACACGACTCCTGCCGCCTATCGACGTCAAACCCGCGACGAGGTCCAATAGCGATGGCCGGCCTGTCGCCGTTGCTGGGAAAAGAGGTGTCGGGTGATCGGGATGGCGGAGCTGGGTGTTCGTTTTGCGGGGAATTGCGAATGGAAAGGAATGAGAACGTGAGAAAATCAGGCGGTTTTTTACTTGGCGTGATTCTGTCGGCGATGACGGGAATGGCGCAGGACGGGGCACTCCCCGACAGGGAACCGAAAGCGGGCTGGGATACGCTGCCGCCGGCGAACGTCGACGATTGGCCATGGTGGCGCGGCCCCCGTTTCGACAATATCGCGCCTGCCGGACAAAAGCCGCCGCTGACATGGAGCACGGATGATCACATCGTTTGGCGTGTGACGCTTCAAGGGAAAGGTCATTCATCGCCCTGCATCGCCGGCAACAGAATTTATGTTTCGTCTGGCGAGAGGACGCCCGCGCAATCGGCGGTGTGGCTTTTCTGCCTAGATCGGGATACGGGCAAAACGGTGTGGCAGACCGACATCCATAAAGGCGCCATCGGACGGATGCATCCCGATAATGCACCCGCATCCGCGACGCCGGCCTGTGATGGCGCGCGCGTGTTTTTGCCGTATCAGACCAAGACTGAAATTGTTATGACGGCCATCGGGTTGGACGGAAAGAGGTTGTGGACTCAAGCGATCGCGCCGTATGACACGATCTAGGGATATTCGGCATCGCCGACCGTTTACAAGTCCGTCGTGATCGTGCCGGTCGATGGTCCGAAAGGCTGTTACTTGACGGCCTTGCACAGGATGTCGGGAGAAGTGGTTTGGCGCAAGCGTCTTCGTGCCAGCGTTGAGAGCTATGCGACTGCGGTGGTCCGACGGGTGGCGGGGCGTGATCAACTCCTTTTGGTCGGCGGACTGAGCACGCGCGGGTATAATCCGGATAACGGGGCACTGCTGTGGGAATGTGATGGCCCTGCGCGGACGTGTGTGGCGTCGCCGGTTTCCGATCAAAGCACGGTTTATGCGACTGGCGGCTATCCCGGGCGTAAATTTATAGCGATTCGTGCCGATGGCGCGGGGAACGTCACAAAAAGCCACTTGGCCTGGACCAGTGATGCTAAAGTGGGATATGTGCCGTCGCCGGTTCTCTTAGACGGGCTATTGTATGCGGTCGCCGATCAGGGATTGATGCGCTGTTACGATGCAAAGAACGGCCAAGTTGTTTGGGAGCATGATTTTAAGACGCCTTTCTATTCATCGCCGACGTTGGTTGAAAATAAACTCTATCTGTTTGATCGCAAAGGCAAGGGTTACATTGTGCCGACGGGACCGGCACTTGGCGCAATCGTGACAAACGCGTTGCCTTCAGGCGTGTTCGCGACGCCGGTGATTCTGGAAGGTCGCATCTATCTGAGGACGCTCGACGATTTCTATTGTATCGGAGAGAAACGCTAGACCTACCGTTTCGAGGCCTCCAATTTTCCGTCCGGGCCGGTTGCGGTGGCGGCGGCTTTGAGCGCGGCCTCGGCAGCGGATTTTGTCGCCTTGCCCGCTCCCAACGCGGTTCGCACGCAGTCGGCAATGGCCTTGGCTTGCATTTTCTTGGCCTCGCCTTTGAAATGAAACGTGTCGCTCCAGTTCGCGTCGCGATCCAGGGGATTCATCAGCGCAAACAGGTCGTTGATCGGAATTTGCTCTTCGGACATGACTCGCGCTGCGATGGCATTCAACTCTTGGGCCTTGGCTGTGAGTTTGGGGTCTTTAAGCGGCGTTGAACTCGCCCAAAAGATTTTAGCGCCTTTTCCTTTTTCCTTGATCAGTTTGATCGATGCCCGCAGACACGCCTCCCAATCCTGGCGGTCGCTCGACAGGCTGTGGAGACCATTGTTGAAACGGATCACCGCATAGTCGTATTCGTCGAGGAAGAAGGCGAGCGAACGGAGATAGCTTTTGTCGCACACGCATTTCGAGGTCGCAAAGAAGGTGACATAGGCCGTTCCTGCAAGGTCTTTACAGACCTCGCCGCTGTATCCGTTGCAAATCGAGTCGCCAATGAGCAGAACGCGCGGCAGTTTGGCGTCGTTCGCGTTATAGGCATAGGATACGATCCATTCCGTCGCTTCGCGCGGGTGCGCGATATTCGTTTGGGGCTGTTCCTGTGCCGGCAGAAAACCCGTTAGGCCGCTTGTTACAAGAATGGTTGCGATACGACGATACATGTTTGCCGCTCCTGTGTTTCAACGATTTTCATTTGACATGGCGATTCTTTTGCCGGGATGTTCGTGGCAAAAGAGATGGCGTCTTTTGGATTTCTTCCAGTTGCCCTGTTTTGAGAGGTTCAATGTGGACGGTCGCGATCGTGTCCTCTCCAAATCGTTCTCGCAGTTTCTGCTCCAAATCGGAAACCACGGCATGTGCGTCCGCCACCCTCATTTCGGGGTTGACGCGAACATGCAGATCGATAACGACGGTTTTCCCGACGGAACGCGTACGCAAATTATGCGGATAGGAAATATC
>CAZTDL010000378.1:0-4809 GCA_964612775.1 uncultured Lentisphaeraceae bacterium | reverse complement strand
GGATAAAGAGACGATGTCGCCCGCCGCCGTGTCGGGCACCGCCGCCGGGGTCCAGTTGGAAGAGGCGCTCCAGTTACCGTCGGCATCGACCGCCCAACTCGCGTTGCCGGCCTGCGCAATAGAGCGAACCAAGGCAAACGTGAACAAAACAATCCTAAACACGACACGAAGATGCGACACGCTATGGCGCGTATTATTCATCACCCTACTCCTTAACGGAACGACACAATCCCACTTTTAGAATAATTCTACACAACACATTTAAATTTATAGTATAAGATAAGGAATGTTCCAAGCCTTTCAAGCTTCATCGCCGAACAATTTGAGAACCGTTCAGGAATCGCCGCCATGCGCGCAACCGCTTTGCCTGTTTCCCGGCTGCGCCACGGACAGACGTCGCTTCATCATTGGGGTTGTAGTTGTACATTGTACAAAGCGATGCTGTTAAGCGAGCCTGTCTTTCCGCAGGATGCGCGCCTGTCATGGCAACTTCCACACAACGGAGCGAGCGTATAGAACCGCACCATGCGTTTCAATGAGGGATTCGAAGACAGACCCCGGGTTGCGCTGAAAAATCGGCAAAACAGCCCTCGATGTGGGCCTACACCCGTTCCGCCTCGCATCGATCATGGCATGGACGATCCGCACATGCTTTTTTTCGGCGCAATCGAAGGTTCGCCTGCGACTCTAAACCGGAACCGCTTTTTGAATCCTTTTTGGGGTTTCCGCTGATACAAAACCATGAGCGAAATCTCCGAGGGGTGAACACGGCCATGTTATGTGTCGGTACGCGGTCCCGAAGACGAAAACAAGCGGGGCTCCCGTTTCTTCTTGTCATCGTCCATCGCCGCATGCCACACTTCCGTCTCATGTCTTATCCGCATGCGGACAGAACTTTGGAGGCGATCAGCGGCGATGCGGCATGGGAGGAGAACCCCGTCGGCATCAAACAGCTTCAGAAGATGAAATTAGCAGTACATTTTCATTGTTATTACACGGACATGCTGGACGAGTGTCTTTCGTGTTTGCGCAATCTTTCGGTCTGTGACCGCGATCTTTACGTGACTCTGGTACGGGAAGATCCCGTTGTTCGAGCGAAAGTGTCCGCATTCGATTCACAGGCCCGAATCGCCGTTGTTCAGAACTGCGGATACGATGTGGGGCCGTTCATCTGGTTTCTGCGCCAGATCTCATTGGACCGTTATGACGCCGTGTTGAAGGTGCATACGAAACGTAGGACACTGAGCGAAGAGACCCTCTTCAACGAATACACATTATCTTTGGATCTGTGGCCCCGTTTGCTATGGGATGCGCTTCTGGGCTCACCTGAGATTGTGACAAAAAATCTTGATGCTTTGACCCGCAATGAAACGCTTGGCATGATCGGTTCTAAATACTGTCTGGCGTTGGGTTGCGATACATTGGAGCTGCCGTTGTCGGCTGTCGAGCATGAAATGGCACGCATGGGGTTGCCCATGCCGCACCCTTTTTCTTTTGTTGCAGGGACCATGTTTTTGGTGCGCAGCGCGTTGCTGGCCCCGCTGACGACGATATATGCGCCTTCGCAGTTTTCTCCCTCGTCGCCCACCGTTCATAACGGAAGCCTGGCCCACGTTATGGAACGGGTTTTCGGCTGTCTGGTGAGGCAAGCCGGTTATGAGATAAAAGGGTTTGATTTCAATGCAAAGATGTTCTTCAGCCGTGTCCCTGTCTAGGCGGTTCAGCATTTCTTTTTCCGCAAGAAGCGGATAAAGAACAATCGGATGATCATTAAAATCCTCAAAATCCCCGTCTATTACGGCTATACGGGGAAAGACTTCACTTAGGCATCGTTCGTTCTCGGCCTGAGGGATTTGCGAGACGGTCTTATGTCCGATTCGCGCAACGCGGCCGTGAACGCTGACTCTCCCCGTATGAAGGCGCGGACACCATCGGCTTTGGCGCGGTAGTGAAGGCGTTTGATGGGACGAAGAGAAAGCCACGATTTGAAGCGATATCTCCAATAGCGTTTGCGGACGGTTTGCCGCTTGGCGTCGACCCCGTGTTTGTCGACAAAGCAGCTATAGGACCAACCGTAATGCCAGTTTTTGAGGTATTCGATTTGCGGCGTCATCGGCGATGCTTTTCCGGAAAGGTGTTGGATGCGGATCTGGCGGCAAAGTCCAATGCGCAGGCCGGCTTGAATGATTCGGAGGCAGAGATCGTTTTCCTCAAAAAAGAGAAATATGTTTTCGTCGAAAAAACCGACCGACTGAACTTTCCGAAGATCGAAAAGCATGGCGCAACCGCTGATTTTGTCCACATATTGAATCGGCTGTCCGGTGAAAGGGTCATCGCTCAATGCAGGCCCCACAACGCCGTGTTCTCGTCGTCGCGTTCGGCTACACGGAGAAACCGTTCAAGGTCTTCGGTTTTAGCGATCAAATCGGGATTGAGAAGCAGCGCATAGGGGGTCTTCACCTGACGGAACCCGATGTTGGCGGCCCGTCCGTACCCCACATTCTTATCGAGTGAGATCACCTCGCAGCGGGGAAAGCGCGCCCTCAGTTTTTCGGCCGAGCCGTCTGGACTGGCGTTGTCGATGATAAGAAAACGAAAAGCACTGTCGTTGAGAATCTCGGCTTGGCAGCGCTCAATGACTGCAAAGCTGTTGTAGGAGATAATGATAACCGTCATCATATGGCATACAAGGTTTCGATAAGAACGTTCATTCGGACAAATAAGGCCGCCGCAATTCGACTTTTTATTAATTGTAAACGGCAGGGGCCGATGAAGGCAAGTCTCCAAAAAGGACAAGGCCCGGGACCTTACGCCGTTCCGGATCGCGCGGTTCATTACGTCTTCGCGAGCGTGCCGCTGGAGGTTGGCTTTTGCCGGGCCCCCTTTCACAAGGCGAACGGCCATCTGCCCCTGACCATACGAGCACCTTTCCGCCTTGAGGATGATCGGCCAGTCCCCGGTTGTGCACATCCCCGTGCATTTTTGCGTGTCCGGCCGGTGACGGTTCCCGCGCCTCCTCCTGTTTGAGGGTGCGTTCGGCGAAGATCCGTTTCCGCCTTCGCCGAAAAGAATCGGGTCGAGTAATCTAGTTGTGTGGGCGGTTCAGGTTGCTTATAATGAAAAAACGATTGGAGACTTTGTGATGTTGAAATGGGACCCCGCATTATATGGACGTTCTTTGCTCCGGATGGCAGACCTGACGGACGAAGAGATGCTGAATGTCATCGAGCTTGCGGTCGCTTTGAAGGCTCGCCGCCGCGCGGGAGTGAGAGGCGATTTGCTGCAGCGCCGAAATGTTGCGCTGATTTTCGAGAAGAGCTCGACACGCACGCGAAATTCCGCTTCGGTGGCGATTCGGGACGAGGGCGGTTCGGCGGAATATCTCACCAAAAACGATATCCACTTGGGTGCCAAGGAGTCCGTGAAGGACACGGCCCGCGTGCTGGGGCGTATTTTTGACGGTATTCTTTTTCGGGGATTCGCCCAGAAGACCGTTGAGACGCTTGCGAAATATGCGGGTGTTCCTGTGTGGAACGGATTAACCGATGATTTCCATCCCACGCAGATTTTAGCCGACCTGATGACGATTCAGGAGAACTTCGGCCGACTGAAAGGCTTGAATGTGGCCTATGTGGGTGACGGGCGGAACAATGTGGCCAACTCGCTGATGTTGGGCTGCGCCAAGGCCGGCGTCAATTATGTGAACTGCACGCCGGTCGAGCTCATGCCGGACTCGACGTTGGTTAAAGAGGCGATTGAAACGGCGAGGCAGAACGGCGCGACGGTCGGGATCTGCAATGATCCCAAGAAGGGCGTGGTCGGCGCGAACGTGCTTTATACCGATGTGTGGGTGTCGATGGGCGAGGAGGCGCAAAAAGAGAAGCGCCTGAGTCTGCTACGCCCGTATCAGGTGAATATGGAACTGGTGAAGGCGACCGGAAATATGGGTGGCGAGTTGATTTTTCTTCACTGCCTGCCAGCGTTCCATGATACTGAAACGATGGTGTCGGCTGAGAGCGGCGCGCTTGAAGTGACCGATGAGGTGTTTGAATCGTCGTTTTCCAAGGTGTTCGATGAAGCGGAGAACCGCATGCACACCATCAAGGCTTTGTATGTTTCTGCGATGGCCGATCTCTCTGCGCTGTGAGCGCGCAACGGATATCATCAAGCGAATGTTGAGCCGTCGACAGTGAGCGCCCGAATGACGATCAAGAGGTGTCGGCGGGTTGCGGACGCGTGAATGAGACGTGTCAGGTTTCTTTCATACCGAGAGTGGAGGTTGTATGTCAAAGCGGTTATCCGATATTTCGTGGGAGCGGTTCCAAGCGTTGCCGATCATAGAGAAGACGCCATATCTGATGCAGTCGGACGGTGCGCCGTATCATACGCTGTTCGCGCAGCAGTTCGGCTTTGAACTGCTGGAGCAACTCGCGACGCTGGCGAATGAGATCCGGGCGATCGCCAAGACGCGGGTGGGTACGGAATTTCTGCGGGCGCAGGTGACGCACAAGCGTGCGATGCTGTATTTCTCTCAGCCCAGTTCGCGCACGTTCTTGTCGTTCGTATCGGCGTGCCAGGTCCTCGGCGTGCCGACGGGCGAGGTTCGTGACACCTCGATTTCTTCCGAGTTCAAAGGGGAATCGCGCGAAGATTCGGTGCGCACCTTCAGCTCATATTTTGATCTGATCATCATGCGGGCGCCGGAGAAGGGCTTGGCTGAGCACATGGCTTGGAAACTCTCGAACTCTGAACGCCCGATCCCGATCATCAATGCCGGTTCAGGCCAGGATCAGCATCCGACGCAGGCTC
>CAZTDL010000377.1:0-4814 GCA_964612775.1 uncultured Lentisphaeraceae bacterium | reverse complement strand
CTCGCACACGCCGCCCGAATGGATGGCGTTGGACGGCACACTGTATGTCGACAACGGCACGCCCTATCTGGTTTTCTGCCATGAATGGGTACAAGTGATCGACGGCGAAATGGCCGCCGTCGAACTGAAACCGGACCTTTCGGACACGGTCGGCAAACCCTTCCATCTCTTCAGCGCTTCCATAGCCCCGGGTGCGAAAACAGGTCCGATGGAAGGTAAGGTTACGGATGGGCCTTTTTTATACAAAAGCCCCAAGAGCAACGCACTCTTCATGATCTGGTCAACCTTCATCACCGGCAAAGGTTACTGTGTCGTGCGAGCCCGTTCAGCGTCCGGCCGCATCACAGGGCCGTGGCAAGAGCACACGCCGATCTACACCAAAAACGGCGGACACGGCATGATCTTCAAAACGTTCGATGGCCGTCTCCTGCTCTCTCTGCATCAGCCCAACACCGAACCGCAGGAAAGACTGCACGTCATCGATCTCCTCGACGACGGCGCCACGCTATGCGTCCGCCCATAGAAACGCGCCGGGCAAAGCCCGGATCTTTCAATCCGCAAGCCTCCTCGCAACACCTGCAAACCCTCATCAGCAAGGAACGCGACCATGCGCGAAAAACGAAATGATCATCACCCGATGACCGACGTTGCTCCTGCAGCCCCTTTACCGCAAGAGGCGAAGCGTCAAGACCCCGTAAAATCGGAAAACGACATGTCGAAACGCAGCATACGCGACCACAACGAACCGCTTGACACAACGGGGTTACCTTCGCTCGACGATGCGCTGAGCGGCGTTCTCGCCGGCGACAATATCGTCTGGCATGTGGATCGCATTCAAGACTATCAGGCTTTTGTGACGCCGTACGTGAAGGCGGCGGTACGGGACCGCCGCAAACTGGTCTATTTCCGTTTCGCCCGCCACGAGCCGCTGTTGTCCGACAGTTGCCCGTGTGAACGATACTCGCTCAGCCCCGAAGACGGTTTTGAATCTTTTATCCACCGCATCCATCAGGTCATCGGCGACGCGGGTTACGGCGCTTACTACGTCTTCGACTGTCTGTCCGACTTGGCAACCGACTGGTACTCAGACGCCATGCTCGGCAATTTTTTCATGCTGACCTGTCCCTTCCTTTACAAACTGGAAACGATCACTTACTTCGGCCTGCTGCGCCGGCACCACTCTCGGCACGCGACCGAGCCGGTGCAATCCACGACGCAGCTGTTTCTCGACCTGTTCCATTCCAATGGCCGTCTCTATGTCCGTCCCGTCAAAACGCAATTCAGGTACACCCCGACGATCCACTTGCTGCACGAATGGAAAGAGCACGGCGAATTCGAAGTCGTACGTTCCAGCGCGGTCATCGCCGATGTGCTTTCCAACGCGGGTCCCGACTGGGCCTCTGACGAGATGTACGGGAAGGAGGTCTTATACCGCGCGGAAGAAATGGTCTCCACGCCGGAATCCGTTGGCCTCGTCTACACGGAAAATGACCGACAAACCGTGTGGCAGCAACTCGTGCGCATGGTGGTCACCCGCGATGACGCCATCATGCCGCTGGTCAAAAAATATCTGACCATTGCCGATCTGCTGAACATCCGCAGCCGCATGGTCGGTACCGGCCTGATCGGCGGCAAGACCGTCGGCATGCTGGTCGCGCGAAAAATCGTGGTCGAAGAAGCGACAGAAGTCGACGCCAAGCTGGAACCGCACGATTCATTCTATATCGGCGCGGATGTTTTTTACACCTTTCTCGTGCGAAACGGCATTTGGGAGTACCGCGAAAAACAGCATTCGCCCGAAACCTTTCTGGAAGGCATGGATGAGGCGAGCGCAAAGATCCAGACAGGATCTTTTCCGGACTACGTGTTGCGCCAGTTCGAGGAGATGCTGGACTATTTCGGACAATACCCCGTCATCGTACGATCCAGCTCGCTGTTGGAAGATAACTATGGCAACGCCTTCGCCGGAAAATACGAAAGCGTTTTCTGCGCCAACCAGGGCACGCGCGAAAAACGCTTGGCCGCGTTTCTCGACGCCGTGCGGACCGTCTACGCCAGCACCATGAGCCGCGAGGCGCTCAATTACCGAGCGCGGCACAAACTTCTTGAACGCGACGAACAGATGGCGCTCCTCGTGATGCGCGTGACCGGCGTTCTCCAAAGCCGCACGTTCTATCCGCATCTCGCGGGTGTGGGTTTCTCTTATAATCCCTTCGTCTGGAGCAAAGAGATCGACCCTGCCGCAGGCGTCGTGCGCTTGGTTTACGGGCTCGGCACGCGCGCGGTCGAACGCGTCGACGATGACTACACGCGCGTGGTGGCGCTCAACGCGCCACAGCGCCGTCCAGAACCGGACTTCGAGGAGGTCTGCCGCCACTCCCAACGAAGGGTCGACTTCATTGATCTCGAAGCCGACACGCTGCGCTCCGGTTATTTCGACGATCTGCTCAATGACGCGCGCGAGGTGCCCATCGACCTGTTTACCTCGCTCGATGAGCAGGCGTTGCGCGACGGCCGCATCCACCGCATCCTGACCTTCGACAAGTTGCTGGCCGAATCCGGCTTCGTGGCCGACATGCGGCAGTTGCTCAAGGTGTTGGAGACGGCTTACATGCGTCCGGTGGATATCGAGTTTGCCGTCAATTTCATTGATGAGCAAACGTATCGGATCAACCTGCTTCAGTGTCGTCCGCTACAGGTGCAAGGCACTCATAACCCGAACGTCCCGAAGTTGGGCGTGAGCCCCGACGAAGCGTTACTGATGAGCAAGGGCGCCGTGGTGGGACATAGCCGCGTGATGCGTCTGGACTGGATCCTGTTCGTGCGCCCGAACGTGTTTGGAACGTTGCCGGAAAATACGCGTCATACGGTCGCGCGAGCCATCGGCGAGGTCAATCGGGCTCTCGGGAAGAAGGGCGGCCATGTGCTCGCGATAGGTCCCGGACGTTGGGGCACGCACATGGCTTCTCTCGGCGTACCCGTGAGCTTCTCGGAGATCAACCACGTCTCGGCCCTATGCGAATTGGCGCTGATGCACGCGTCGCTGACGCCCGACATCTCCTTGGGGACACACTTCTTCGGAGAACTCGTCGAGATGAACATGATTTATTTCGCGCTCTTTCCGGAACGTCGGGACAACCGGCTCGACACCGCACGAATCGAAGGCGTAAAAAACCATCTGTCTAAACTGGTTCCGAACTTGCCTAAAACCGTAGCCCACGCCTTGCACGTCGCGCGTGCGGACGAGATCGAGACGGACGGATTGTGGCTCGTGGCCAATGCCCCCGAACAGCAAGTCATTGTGGCGCGACGCGCGATCGGATAAACTGTCGTTTCTTAACCATGAACAGCACGACGCCCGACAATCCAAATCACCCGTCCCGCATCGTGGTCGGCCTTTCCGGGGGAATCGACTCGACCGTGACCGCTCTATTGCTCAAAGAACAGGGCTATGATGTGATCGCCGTCACCTTGCGGCTAAAGGCGTGCGGAGACGAAGAAACCATCGCCCGTGCCGCACAGGCAGCCGCACAGTTGGGACTCCGTCATGTGACACCCGATTGCCGCGAGCGTTTTGAAACGACGGTGATGCGTCCTTGCTGGGGCGCATTTGAGTGCGGCACGACACCCAACCCCTGCGTGCTCTGTAACGTCGCCATCAAATTCGGCGAGATGGTCACCCTTGCCCGCACGCTTGGCGCCGATTTTGTCGCCACCGGGCATTATGCGCGTCTGTCGTTCGATGCGTCGGGCCGTCCGCTGTTGCGGCGCGGCCTTGACGCCAACAAAGATCAGACCTATTTTCTCCATGCCGTTCCGCCAGAATCGCTGCGCCGCGTGCGTTTCCCGCTGGGCAACATGACGAAGCCCGAAGTTCGCGCACTCGCGGCGGCACACGGATTAGTGAACGCGAAAAGCGAAGAAAGCCAAGACATCTGTTTCGCGGGACCTGAAGGCCATTTCGCCGAACAGTTACGCCAGCAATTCCACGGGCGCGCGGTCCCCGGCGTGTTCGTGGACGAGACAGGAAAAGTCTTGGGACATCACACCGGCATCCACCAGTATACGATCGGCCAACGGCGCGGTATGGGCTTTGCCGTCGGCGAGCGCGTTAAGATCATCGCGATTGATCCGCAGACAGGAACCATCACCGTCAGCGGCCGTCCCGAAGCGGCCTGCGCGACGGTCTGCCGCGCCGAAGACTTCTGCTGGCACCGCGAACCGTTGGCGGTGGGCGCACGCGCGTTTTCTCAGGTGCGATACCGTCAAAAAGCCGCCATCGCCACCATCGAATCCGTTGAGAACAAGGGCCGTTGGGTCAGCGTCCGTTTCGATCAGCCGGTTTTTGGCGTCACGCCCGGCCAATCGCTCGTGCTCTACGACGGCGACCTCGTGCTGGGGGGCGGACGCATCACGCGCTGAGGGTTCGCGCGTCTGCCGCTGATGCCACACGTCTGACAATCCCTACGCTCATTGTAACATGATCAGTATGCCGCAAGGTCTGAAGAAGTAAATCTTCGTACCGTCATCGCTGTATTTCAGCGTCGCATTCCCGACGCCTTCAACCGTCCATCCGGAGAAATCCGAGGGACCGTTGATGGTCAGAGGCGAGGACAAGAAAAGCGCCTTGGACGGAATAGGAACCCCTGCGGCGAGCGCCGAGGCCTGCACCACACCGTTGCTCGGGAAAGACAGCCTTCCGTCAACAGTGATAACGTCGTGTTCACCTCCCGCGCTGAAGCGGAAAGCCGGCACCGCGCCGGGAACGAGCGTGAGGTTTCCGCCGACCGCACGCGTGCCGCAGGCGGTCGACG
>CAZTDL010000376.1:0-4832 GCA_964612775.1 uncultured Lentisphaeraceae bacterium | reverse complement strand
TGGGAACGGGTGGGCGGGTGTACGGACAAGGCGTGCTGCCGGACACGACCGTCGCGCGGGGCGTTGTGGGCGCGGCTGGCACGATCAAGGCGGCGCTGGCGAATGTCGCCGTTGCGGACAAGGTCGTTCTGCGCGTCGAGCGTCCGGGCGTGAACGCCAACACATGGAACATCTGGGTCTATCCGGCGAAAATTTCGGACGAGTTGCCCTCCGGAGTGCTAATGGCCACGCAGTGGGATGCGGCGACGCGCGAGGCGCTGAAAAAGGGCGGTGCGGTGTTGCTGCTGCCCAAAGCCGAGTCGTTGAAGGATCCGGTCCCCGGCACCTTCACGCCGGTTTTCTGGAACGTGCAGATGAAGCACACCCAAGTCTCCAAAACCATGGGTTTGCTGATCAATCCGGCCGATCCGGCGCTGGCCGGTTTCCCGACGGATTTCCATTCCGACTGGCAGTGGTGGGACCCGGTGATGCGCTCGTCGGCGATGCGGCTCGACGGGCTGCCGCAGGCGCTGCGGCCCTGTGTCGCCGTCGTTGACTCGTATACCGAAAACCGGCGGTTGGCTCTGGTTTTTGAAGCGAAGTTCGGGCCGGGGCGTTTGCTTGTCTGTTCCGTGGACATCGTCAGCGATCTGGAGAAGCGGCCGGTCGCGCGGCGGTTGCGGCGCAGTTTGCTGGACTACATGGCCGGGCCGATGTTTCAGCCCGATGTGCCCGTGAGCGAACAGGCGCTTGCGACGCTGTTGAAGTGAAGGCGTGAAGACGGGCTGGCCATCGGGTCGCCGGTCAGCGCTCGCGCGGATATCCCGTGTGCTCGGATATCCGCGTCTCAGACGTCTCTCCCCCGGTTCCCGAATTCAAAGAAAACACGTTCGCTGGGACGGCGTATTTGTGCTTTAATGAATCAAACGATAGGGGGGGCTCAGAACATGCGCGCAGTGACCTGTTTTGCGACACTTTCACTCTTTTCGGCGACCGCTTTTTCCGCTGACGTCGCCGCAGATTTCGTTGCCATGCACCCGCCGCGCTTCTGGGAGGGACGCGAGTTTCCCGGCGCCAAAGGCTCGGTCGCCGTGGACGATGAGCACGTCGTCCACACGCGCTTTGATTTCACGGGCGGCGGGCATTACGTGGAGACCGCCTTCGACCTCGAACCGGCCCAGGCCCTCAAGTCGGTCACGTTCCAGGCGCGGAAGCCCGCCGGAAACACTCTGACGGTTCGCGTGCGCGACGCCAACGGCCAGTGCTTCCAAAAGACCGCGAATCACGGCGTTGCAGGCTGGACCGCGTTTCGTTTCGACATGGACAACTGGACCGGCAGTTGGGGCGGTCCCGGCGACGGGGTCTTACAGCAACCCGTCAAAGGATTCTCGATTCTCCTTGAGAACGCGGGCCAGCCCGTTCCCGTCGGGGAGCTGCTGCTCAAAGGCATCATCCTCGACCCCTGCACCGATAAGGAGTGCGCCCGCTTGGCGAATCGCGGCACGTCGCGTTTCTGCGCGCGCTATATGGTGACCGATTTCGGGAGCGGTCCTGTCAACGCCTTCGAGCGCAACCGTTTTTCCAGCCATCCGGCCGACGCGTTGAACGGGGGTCTGATCCGAGCCGACTTCTCCAAGACCGATCGCGTTTCGGTCGGGCACTCGCTGACAATCCTCGGCACGCCGGAGGAATTGCTGCTCACCGTCGAGGCGGATGCCGCCGCCGCCGGTGCGGAAATCGAGATCGGCATCGGCTCTCACTTCATGTGTTTCACGCGCACCGCGGGCACCCTCCGTCCGCCGCTCAAGGCGGGACAGAAAATCTGCCAGACCTTCGCGATTCCCGCACCGCCCGCCGACGGTTGGACGTGGCACGGCGGTGCGAACGACGGCAAGCCGAACTATCCGCTGCGGCTTTCCTTTCTGAACATCCGTAAAGGCACCGCGCAGGCGAAGGCTTTCAATCTCCGGCTCGTCTCCCTTGAGGCCAATACGCGCATCGCTTATGCCAAGAGTCTCGCCCTGCGCACGCGCCTGCTGACCGCCGGCACGCGTCCCTCCGCCGTCACGGGAGAGCTGCGAAACCTCGACCGGATTCCCCACGCGGGACCGCTCTCAATCGCGCTCAAAAGCTGGGACGGCGCGACGCTCGGCACGGTGACCACCAACTTGGCCGCGCTGCTGCCGGGCGAAACGCAGACCTTCACGCTCCCGTTGCCGACATTGCCCGCAGACCGCACGTTCGTCGAAAGCGTGGCGACTTTCACCTCGGACCGCAGCGAACTCTCGGCCGCTTGGGCTTCCGCGTGGACAGCTCCTTTGGGGGACGAGGGGTCGGCCGAACTGCGTCCGGACCTGCCGTGGGGCATGGGCGTCTACCTGTACCGCAACGGTTCGGACGAGGCGGGTTACCGGAATATGGACCGCGTGGCCGCCTTGGCTCAGGCCGCAGGCGTCAAATGGTCGCGCGAGGAGTTTCAGTGGGGGCGCATAGAGCCCAAGCGCGGAGCCTACGAGTTCGCGTTCTACGACCGGCTTGTCGAAACCGCCACCCGCCACGGCATCAGCGTTTACGCCCTCGTGGCCTACTGGACGCCATGGACCAAGCCTTACGAAGAGGAAGGGTTTAAGGATTACTGCACCTTCCTGCGCGAACTGGTGAAGCGCTACAAAGGCCGCATCAAGCACTGGGAGATCTACAATGAGCCCAACATCTTCTTCTGGAGCGGCCCGCGCGAACGTTATCCGGCGCTGTTGAAAATGGCCTACGAGACGGTCAAGGCGGAGGACCCCGAGGCCCAGGTGCTGGGCTGCAGCACGGCCGGCATCGACAACCGTTTCATCCAAATGTGCCTCGACGCGCAAGCGCCTTTCGATGCGCTCACCATCCACCCGTACCGCGGGGCGCTGCACGAGCAGACTTTCATGACCGAGCTGGAGGCCGCGCGCAAACAGGTCGGCGGCAAACAGGTGTGGATCACCGAGATGGGTTGGCCCACGATTCCCGGCAATGCCACGGAACGCCAGCAGGCCGCACTGCTCGCGCGCAGCTATCTTTCGGCCATCGGTTCAGGCGCAAGCCGCAACATCTGCTGGTACGACTTCCGCAACGACGGCTGGAACCCGTACTACAACGAAGAGAACTTCGGCATCACGTATCAGGACCTGACTCCCAAACCCGCCTACCGCGCGTTGGCGTCGGTCTGCCGCACCTTTCAGAAGGGCGCGCCCGCCGTCACGCGCATCCCGATCGGCATCGCCGCGGGCAGCGTCTATCTGTTCCGTATGGGCGACGCGTCGGCCGTCTGGTCGGACGATGTCCGCGTGCGGGTCGCGCTCACCCTCGCCGGATCGCCGACGATTCTCAACCTGATGGGCGAACCGGCCGCCGCCGAGCAGAAAGATGGGCGCTGGCGGGTCGAGACCGATGCGCTGCATCCGCTCATTCTCCCGGCCGCTGCCGTGAGCGAGGTCACGATGCTCGGCGCGTCCGCAGCGCTCGCCGACGCTCTCGTGACGTTCTAATTCTCAACGACAAGGAATCCGCCATGCATACGCTCCGTCACGTGTTCCCCCTGATCGCCCTCGCCTGCGCGCCGCTTTTTGCCGCCGACATCGTTGTCCTTCGCAACGGCTGCCCCAACGCTTTCCGCAGGTTCGCGGAGAGCCAGACCTCGAAAGCCTATACCAAGATCACCTTTTTCGGAGGTTCCATCACCGAGGACGCAGGCGCCAGCAAGCCGGAGCTGTGCTACCGTTCGCTGACCATGAAGCAGCTTCGCGAGGACTACGCCGGGGCGACGCTGGCCGAAAACGATTCGGCGATCGGCGGTACGGGGTCATGGCTCGGCGCGTTCCGCACCCGGAGCGAAGCGCTGTACGGCGGGGCGGCGCTGGTTTTCGTGGAGTTCGCCGTGAACGACGGCGGGGCTCCCGAAGCGCAGGTGCTCGCTTCCATGGAGGGCATCGTCCGTCAGATCTGGTCGCGAGACTCTTCCACCGATATCGTATTCCTTTACACGCTGGTGAAGAACCACATGGAAGCCTACAAGGCCGGACAGTTGCCGGACAGAGTCCGCTGGCACGAGCGGATTGCCGAACGCTACGGTATCCCCAGCGTCAACATGGCGCAGTATGCCGCGCAGAAGATTCTCGCGGGCGAGCTGACGTTCGATGAGTTCGCGAAGGACGGCGTGCATCCGACCGACCGCGGCTATGCGCTCTATCTGGAGGCTCTGAAGCCTTTTCTCGCCGCGTGCAAGTCCTCCGGCCAACTCGCGACACCTGCGGTGTATCGCGATCTCAAAAAGTTTGTCTGTGTCAGTCCCGCTCCGATGGAAAAGGCGCGGTGCGTGCCGTATGACTGGGCTAAGGCCGATGCGGGGTGGACGTTCGGCCAGCCGAGCCCGACCGGGCGTTTCTTTCACCTTGCGGTCTGCGATCGGCCCGGCGCGCTGCTGACCTTGGCCTTCACCGGCTCGCAGGTCGGCGTGTTCGACGTCATCGGGCCCGACACCGGTGACTTGGACTATTCCATCGACCAAGGCGCTTGGCAGACGCTCAAAGACTTCGATGCCTATTGCGTGAACTCAACGCGTCCCCACGCCCGACCGCTGGCCACGGGACTCGACCCGCAGCAGAAGCACGAGTTGCGGCTGCGCGTGGCCGAGAAGGTTCCGGAGAACAGCAAGGGCCGCGTCGCCCGCATCGGCTTCCTGCTGGTCGACGGCGATGTCGTCGATCCCTGCGCCAACACCGACACCCTCGCGCGCTGCGACGCCATCTACGCTTCGATGGATAAGCTCGCCTACGCGCCGCCGCCTGCCCCCGGCCGCTGGAAGAATCTTGAACGCA
>CAZTDL010000375.1:0-4832 GCA_964612775.1 uncultured Lentisphaeraceae bacterium | reverse complement strand
AAACAGGCGTTGCGCTAAAAGAATCGGCGCATACGCGTTGATTCGCCACATGCGATCAAAAATTTCGGGAGGCGTATCGGCTAAAGACTGCCGCGCAAAAAGCGACGCGTTGTTGACCAGCGCGTCCAGACGGCCTGCGGCGGCGATCGCCGCGTCGAAAACGGTGTCGGGCGCCTCGGGACAAAGCAGATCGCCGCTGACGCGCCATGCCTGCCGGCCCCATGAGTGTAGGCGGTCGCAAAGCTCATCCGCTTGCGTGGCAGAGCGGTGCGCATGCACAACCACATCCCAGCCCGCGCGGGCCAACGTTTCCGCGATGACGCGGCCGAGCCGGATCGCCGCGCCAGTAATGAGGACAGTTCGATTCATGGATTGACTTTTAACAGTCGGCATCATACCTTATTTCACAATGCAACGTCATGTGAAAAACGTGAATCATCGGGTCGCGGAACGGGATTTCAAGTATTACATCTTTGATTGGGATGACAATATTCTGCACATGCCCACGCGCATCCACCTTGAGAAACGGATGCCGGACGGTTCGTGGCGGCCGCATAGCGTTTCGACGGCTGCTTTTGCGGTGGTTCGTAATGATCAGGCGAATTTTCGGGCTCCCGGCGGCGTATGGGATCAGGCTTTTGTTGAATTTCAGGACTATGCAGATGAAGGAGAGAGCCGTTTTTTGACGGATACGCGGGTTTCGCTCGAGAAGGTGCGGACAGGAGAGATGCGTCCGGGACCAAGTTTCGAGACATTGAGGGAAACCCTTCGCGAGGGGCGTCTGTTTGCCATCGTCACCGCTCGCGGACATGAGCAGGAATCGTTGAAAAAGGCGGTCCGGCTGTTTATCGATTTGGTTCTGACGTCTGCGGAGAGGGACGAGATGATGGCCAACCTGCGCGGCTACCGCGCTTGTTTTGACGGACTTTCCACGTTCGGCACTGATGAGGAGGAACTTGCTTATTATCTCTCGCTGAACAAATACCATGCGGTGACGAACCCTTCGTTTCGCAAATGGATGGCCGAGGAAGCCAACGGACGCGCGTCTTCGGAAAACGCCAAGCAGTTCGCGATTCGCGATTTCGTCGAGCATGTGATTAAGATTTTGGGCCGCACGGGGGCGGAGTCTCTCCGGCGTCCGATCAGTGTGGGTTTTTCCGACGACGATTTGGGCAATGTGGCGGCGATCGAACGATACATTCAAGAAGAGCTTGCCAAGCGGTTTCCCGCCATTAAGTTTTGCGTGTACGACACTTCCGATCCGGCGCTGACGGACGGACGTAAGGTGACGGTCGCGGGACAACTGGATTTCGGATTCTGAAGGAGAGGGTTGCTGAGAGCGATAGACGCGTCCGACCGGGCCGTGACGGGAAGGATAGGGGGGGCGTCCGGGGGCGTTAAAAGAACGTTTAGACGTCGGCCGTGCCATACGGCGGCGTTGCGAAGAATCGCAGAAACAACGGAATGGAGACGACATGAAAAGAATCGTGGTGGTCGGCAGCACGAATACCGACATGGTAGTGAAGGCGGCGCGGATTCCTGCGCCGGGTGAAACGATCCTCGGCGGACGTTTTCTGATGAATCCGGGGGGGAAAGGTGCGAATCAGGCCGTGGCGGCGTCGCGCCTTGGCGGCCAAGTTGTTTTTGTCGCGATGGTGGGGAACGATTTGTTCGGACGTGAGGCGCGGTCGCTTTTTGCGAAAGAGGGCATTTGTACGGACTACGTGCTGACCGCCGCATCGGAGCCTTCCGGTGTGGCGCTCATCATGGTGGATACAAAGCGCGAAAACTGCATTTCCGTGGCGTCCGGCGCGAATGCGGCATTGACGCCGGAGAATATCGAGGCGGCGCGCGATGAAATCGAACAGGCCGGTGTTTTGCTCATGCAGTTGGAGACGCCCGTCGAGACGGTGCTGCGTGCGGCGCAATGGGCTTCGGCCAAGGGGGTGCCCGTGGTGCTTAATCCTGCGCCCGCTTGTGCGTTGCCCGATGCCTTGCTGAAGTGCCTGAGTATGATCACGCCGAATGAAAGCGAGGCTCAGCTACTGACCGGCATTACGGTCACAGACGAGGCGTCCGCGGCTTCGGCCGCGAAGGCGCTGTGCGCCAAGGGCGTTCAACGCGTGGTCATCACGATGGGAGGGCAGGGGGCGTTCGTATATGCGGATGGACACGGCACGCTGGTTCCCGCCTTTAAAGTCGATGCCGTGGATACGACGGCGGCCGGAGACGTGTTTAACGGTGCGCTGGCGGTGGCCTTGACCGAGGACCGTCCTTTGACGGTGGCGGTGCGCTTTGCGGCCAAGGCCGCATCGGTGTCGGTTACGCGTATGGGGGCACAAGCCTCTGCGCCTTACCGGCGGGAGATCGGGGAGATTTTGTAGTCTGCATGGCGGAAAATCGGGTAAGTCTCATTGTTTGGGGAAGACGGAATGGGGGCGCGGTTCACGGGTGTTGATGGTGTTGCCTTCTGGCCTGCCGTCCACGGCCTATCGCTTCTAGCCGGATTCTGTTTAAGGAGGTTGGTATGTTTTTCGTTCAGAATTATGCGATGGCCGTTTTCTTTTGCGTGGTGACCATGCTGTGCTGGGGCTCTTGGGGCAACACCCAGAAACTGGCCGGAAAGACGTGGCGTTACGAGTTGTTCTATTGGGACTATATGATCGGCGTGTTGCTCTTTTCAATCCTTTCAGGATTGACGCTCGGCAGCATCGGCGACCAAGGCCGGAGTTTTCTGCCGGATCTGCAGCAGGCTTCGGCGGGCAATGTCGGCAGCGCGTTTCTTGGCGGTATCGTGTTCAATGCCGCGAACATTCTGCTTTCGGCTGCCATTTCGATCGCGGGCATGTCGGTGGCCTTCCCCGTGGGCATCGGGCTTGCGTTGGTGTTGGGCGTGGTGGTGAATTATCTCGGTGATCCCAAAGGGTGCCCCGCCCTTCTGTTTGGAGGCGTGGCCCTGATCGCGGTCGCGATTCTGATGAACGCCTATGCGTATAAACTGAAAGAGACAAGCGGAAAAAAGTCTCGATGAAAGGCCTTTTGCTCTCCGTCATCTGCGGTGTGCTGATGGCGTTTTTCTATCGCTTTGTCGCGGCTTCGATGGATATGAACTTTGTTGCTCCGGCGGCGGGCAAGATGACGCCTTATTCGGCCTTTTTCGTGTTCGCGTGCGGCATTTTTGCAAGCACGTTCGTCTTTAACACGATCGCCATGAAGAAGCCGGTGGCGGGCGAGCCTGTTTTGATCGGCGCATATTTCAAAGGCGGATTCCCCATCCATTTAGTCGGACTTTTGGGCGGCTTAATCTGGGGATTGGGAAACGCGATCAATCTCGTGGCGGCCGGTAAAGCGGGGCCTGCGATTTCCTACGGTTTGGGCCAGGGGGCAACGCTCGTGGCAGCGCTGTGGGGGATCCTGATCTGGAAAGAGTTCAAGGGCGCGCCGAAATCGGCGAACATGCTTAATCTCGCGATGTTTATCCTGTTTGTGTCGGGGCTCGGCCTTATCATCCGTGCGGGCCTGTAAACGGCCCCGCATGCGGTAAGGGAGAACTCCATCCTGATGCCTTTATGCCGAGTCCGTCCGGATCATGCGGGCGGATTACGGTACCGTCCCGCGTTGTCCGGTCATGGATTCGATCAGCGCTGTGGCAGGACCGGCTTTTTTCAGGTCAGAAAAGGATGCGATAATGGCTGCCGGGTTTTGTTTCGCGAGGATTTCCGCGGGGTAGGAGGTGGTGATGGCGATTACCTTCATTCCAGCCGCGTTCCCTGCCTGGATGCCGGCGAGCGCATCCTCAAAGACGATGCATTGCGAGGCCGGTATGCCTAGACGTTTCGCGGCCAAAATGTAAATTTCAGGATCCGGCTTGCCGTGCCTCACGTGCCCCGCATCGACGATCTCTTTGAAATAGGGCCGGATCTTGAGTCCGTCGAGCACAAAATGTACGTTGACGTCCGGTGCGGAGGTCGCCACGCCGCACACGATTCTCGCGCTGTGAGCAAAATCAAGCAGGTCAATCAGCCCGGGCGGCGTGCTGAGATGCGGGCGATAAAGTTCGCGGTAGTGGGCTTCTTTTTCCACGGTCGATTGGGCGACTTCGTCTTCCGTGGGCTCGCGTCCGAGCACAAAACGCATGTATTCGCGGTTGTTGAATCCTAGCCGGCACTTGATGTCGTCGATGCTTAGTTCACGTCCATATTGGCGGGCGTAAACGGTCCAAGCCTTCACGTGAAAGTCCGAATTGTCCGCCAGCACGCCATCCATATCGAAGATAAAGGCATTCATGCGGTCACATGTTAACAGAGCGGCTCGGAGACGTGGAGCGAAAAGGGAAACGACAGGAAAGAAATCGGCGAGAGGCGACGTCGGTTTGCCCGCGGTGAAGTTCAGAATCTGCTTTGAAGGTGATGCGGAACGTGCCGACATGTGCGTTTAACGTCGCCGTCGCAATCCGCATCGTGGAATCTTTTGCTCTTAGAAAACGATAAAAGTACGCTTGCGGGCGAGTCGATCAATCTGTTACTGTGCGTTTTGTCATATTGAACAGTTGAGTTCTTGTGTTTCGGGGTGGGTGTTCCCGAACGGGTTGGAAACGTCAGTTGCGGAAGCCCTTGCGGCTCAGAGGAAAGAGAGTGAGATGCAGAAATCGGTGAAGGGGTCTCTCGGCGTGTTCCGTTGCGCGATTACGTGGATGGCTCATGGTGTGACGGCGGTGTGTTCGGATATCAAAGCGGCGCGCAAGTCGCGGTTTGTCATCTTGTTTTTTGCTTTCACGGCGTATACCGCTCTGGCGACGGAGCCGGAAGGTGCCGGTGCGCAGGCGGTGTCGA
>CAZTDL010000374.1:0-4850 GCA_964612775.1 uncultured Lentisphaeraceae bacterium | reverse complement strand
TTGAACCGGTAACTGTTTTTAATGTTGGCGTGACACTCGGCGAGATGGAAAGCGCCATGATTGTGGCTTTCGCGTTTGCGGCCGGAGCAGGTGTCACCGAAATAGCGACAAAGCGGGCGCGCAGGGTGATGTCAGTCGGCGGGATGACAAGACGGTTTGTGAGGACAGTCTCGTCGTAATTTGAGAATGCGTATACGTCGCCCTCCCAGCCCGCAAACGCGTAAGATCCGGCTGGCCATTGAGGACAGATGTCGACAAGCGTTCCCGCCGGGAAGATCATGTTATCTTTCGCATCTTCAATCACTTCGGATAATCCCGCGAAAATAGAGGGGATTATGTAACTTGTACAGGTTGCGGCCTCTAACGTGAGTTTAGAACTCGGTGTCCAAAAACCTTCGCGGAGCCATGCGCAGTCCTCAAAAATGCTGACATCTTGATCTTTCGTATAATCGAAGAGGAAGGTGTGGCAGGTCTTGCGGGCCGTATCACGGTCAATCGTTCCGTTCTTGACGACGATCGAACCGGTGCCCCAAACGCTTTCTTTACCTGATATCGAGCATTTTGGCTTTTCATCCGTATTGGCCGGGTTATAGTCCAGCCAAGCATTCAGATAATCGGCATCGGCTTCATTGTTGGAGGCCCATTTCCACATGAGAATGCCCGTACTATAATTGGTGACAACGAGTTTCGCGTGTTCGTTGTTGTCCACATAGCCGAAGCGGCCGAAACGGATGGCGCTGTTCCCGTCGGGCGCATCGTTGACCCATGATACGCCGCCATCTTCACCGTCAAATGTGGCGAGCGACGCTTCTCCGTTGACTTCAGGAATGCACGGATTGCATCCAGTCGCATCGATCATCGCCTGCGGAATCCAGATCATGCGGTCGATCGTGATCGTGTTGTCCCGCACGTAATACGAGCTGTCACGGGAAAACCGGAGGGTAATCGATGTCGCGCCGACGATATGGTTGGTCATCGCCCACCACTCGTTACATTTACGGGAAAAGGAATTTACCTGTGTACCGTTTACGAGTACAGCAAGTCCATCATACGCCGCTTCCGCGCCGCCTTGGCACCACAGTAACAGCACCCCGTCGCCCGTGAAGTTTGTTGTGGTTAATTCAACGGATTCTCCCGCGCCGACCGACGGCCCGCCGAATTTTACGACGGGATCGTTATATCGGACGCCGCCGCTGGATTCGGCCGCGATACCGTTAGAAGAGAACGATGTAATGGCGAGCGGTTGTCCGGCGATGGTGAGCGCCCCCGCCAGTTTTTCGGCGGCGGTTTGCGGGCGGTAGACAGCGGTTACGGTGACACTGTTGGATGGCATCGTAAACGTCGTGATAGACGCATTGGTGTCGGCAAAAACGGCACCGTTGGTGGAAACCCAATAGGCGAACGTTTGCCACAGCGGTGCCTCATTGGCGACAATGCGGATTTCCGCATCGGCAGAGTAAGACCCCTCCGGCTCTCCTATACTTTCGTGGATCGCGTTCGGCCATGCGCCTCGTTCATAGCCATTGATAACGGTTACCGTGAGTGTTGCCTGTCGATAGAGGGCGCGGATCATGATGTCCCGTGACGGCATGATAAACGTCGTCGTGGACGCGGTCGAATCTGCGAGTGTCTCGATGTCGCCGTCCCATTCGTCAAATTCCATGCCCGCAGGAGCCGCTGCCGCCGTGAGGGCGACAGACTCGCCCACCGCGTAGGTTCCGCTTCCGGTTCCGTTCTGAACGGTTGCCGTATAACGGAACTGGTCCCAGATGACACTGTCTATCCATCCGCAATCCGACCCGCTTGTGCCGGACACGTCTTTCGAATAGATCCATTGCACCCTGTGATCGGCGACAGTCAGGAGGTTGGTTTCAAACAGAAGCCATCCCGTCTTGGTTCCGCTGATCCGAGCCGCTTCCGTTCCGTCTACCATCAGGATCAGATAGTCATGGCTTTGTTCAGAGGATGTCCGCCAGTGAAACGAGAGCTTGCCGCTTCCTGAAAAGACGGTGCCGATCGTGACGGACGTGTCGTTGGGCACGAGATCCGTACCGCCGAGTCGAAGCGCGAGGTTGTCGATCGCGCCAGAAGGCGGCGCCTCGTCGAGCAGAATCGCGTCGATGCCGTCCGGCAAGTAAGGCGTCTTGCCGGAAGTGCCCAGCTCCTCGCCGATCGTGTCGGGAATCCATGTGACGGTTCCGATTGTGGCGCTGTCGGTGCCGGCGTCGTCGCTGGAGTCTTTTGAGTACGCCCAGCACACGAGATGCGGGCCATCCCCCGTAATGAAATTCGTTACGATGCCGGACTGTGATCCGGTGAAGGCATAGCGATTTGTGCCGTCGACGGAAAAGGTCAGGAAGTCATACCCTTCTTCGCTGTCGACTGACCACGGAAACATCACCGTGCCTGCGTTGGTGTAGACCGTCGTGAAAAAGGCGGTTTCAAGATCACCGATTGGTCCCAGCGTAACGGTGGACTGATCCAAACTGATGTTGTCGACCGAAATGTTCGTACAGGTAACCGGCGCGGGGATGCCCAACACGGTCTGGATGATCGGGCCCAGTGGCATGGAAATGAAAGAGGCCGTAACGGTAAGATCATTGGTTCCGATCAAGATGGTGGTGGATGTGGCATACGGATTGTCTACTGTGTTGGTGTCACCGGTCCAGCCCGCGAACACAAGCCACTCCGATGTGACTGTTGCAGTGATGGGAACGGACATGCCGCTCGTGTAGGAGCCGTCGCCCGTTCCGTTCTCCACAGTTAATGCATAATGCGGGATGACCGGCGCAGTGGTGGTATACGTCGCCGTCAGTGTGATATCCTTGTTCGGCATCTGGAAGGTGGCCGTCTGATCTGTGACGGCCGCACCAAGCAATGCGGCGTCATCGCCCGTCCACTGATCGAAGTAATATCCGGTCTCAGGCGTGTCGGCAATGATGGTGACCGACTGTCCTTCGGCGAAATAACCCGTTTCTCCGACGCCGGAGGAAGCGATGTTCCCTTTATTGACGATCAGTTTATGGGTCGCCGTCCATCGCACATTGCGTAACCAACCGCAGTCGTCCAAGATGCTGACATCATTGTCTTTCTGATAACGGAACGAACAGATGTTCATGGTGGTTTTTTTGGCGTCCAGCAGATTCTGTTTCACATAGAAGCCGGTCGTATACCACACATTGTCGGCAATTTTTCCGCTGATCCAATTGGTCTTGATGCCGTCGATGTAGAACCCGAGCGTGTCATATACCCCCTCGCTTTTCGCCGTCCATTGCCATGTGAGGATGCCGGTACCGAAATTGGTGAAGGCAACTTGCGCGAAAAGGTTGTTGGTGACATATCCGAAACGTCCGAGGCGAACGGCATCTCCGTCGCCCGGGGCATCGTGGACCCATGCTATGCCACCGTCTTCGCCCGCCATCTCATAACCGTTGTTGCCGCCGAGATCCCGACCTTTAAACAGCGGGTCATATTCGGCGTTGATATTAGGAACGCAGGCTCCCGTTCCGAGTGCGTTAACCATGTCTTGCGGGATCCAGATGACGCGGTCGAGCAGCACCATGTTCTGGTGTATGGTATACGTGGAATCCGTTTTATAACGCCATGTGATGTTGGTGACGCCTGCGAGCGGTATATGTCCTCCCCACCAGATGCGTACATCGTCGACCGTGTTGGTGTCTTTTGACGAGAAGATGTCGTAGAAATAGGGCGATCCGTTGACTTCGAGCTGAAAACCGTCGACGTCCTCTTCGGTATCGCCATGCCACCAGAAAGATAAGATACCGTTGCCGATGAAATTGGTGGTGGACAAATAGACGCTCTGCTTAGGGCCGACGGACGGTCCGCCCATCTTGACGACCGGATCATCGTAGCGAATGCCGCCCGTGGCGACAGCGACGACTCCGCTGGGCGAGAAATCCGTTACGGAAAGCGGCTGTCCGCGAATGGTGAGCGCGCCTGCCAATTTTTCGGCCTCCGTTTGGGGACGGTAGGTCGCGGTGATGGTCACATCGTTTGTGGACAAGACAAACGAGGAGATTTCATCCCAGTCGTTTGAAAAGGCCACGGCCGAATCAGAGGCGGTCCATTTGTCGAACGCATACCAGAGCGGTGCCGGATTGGCAACGATACGAACGTTTGCGCGAGCCGGATATATGCCTTCGGGCTCGCCCGTGCCCGCATCGACTTCGTTCGGCCAAGCGCCTGCGTCATAGCCGTTAACGACGGTGACATTCAGCGTTTGACTCTTGTAAAGCGCGGTCACGGTCAAATCGCGAGCGGGCATCACCAGCGTTGTCATGGGGGCCGTGACGTCCGCGACGGATTCGGTGTCTCCGTCCCAAACGTCGAATTCCTTACCCGAAAGGGCTGGGGCCGCTGTGACTGTGACGGTTTCGCCAACCGCGTATACGCCGCCGCCCGAACCGTTTTCAACGGTCAATGTAAAGGTCGCGCGTATCCAGGTTACGTTGTCGATCCACACGGCATCGGCACCGCCGAACCCGGAGGCGTTCTTGGTATAAGACCAGCGGACGACATGGTTACCTGTCGTCTGAAGAACGGTTGAGAAGGTAATCCAACCCTGATCTTTTCCGCTCGTACGCGCAACCTCAACGCCATCGATGGTACAGATCACGGCATCGGAAATCTGGTTCGATGCGCACCAGTTGAACGTGAGTTGTCCTGCGCCGGTCAAGATGACTTCGACGCTGTTCGTGCTGGCGTCCGCAAAAAACGGCCTTCCATCGGCATCGAGGCCACCCAATTTAACGGCATCGCCGTTATTGGCGCCCGCCGGGGCGTTGTTGTCAAGGAAACAGGCTTCATATCCGTAAGGGGAGGGCAGGGGG
>CAZTDL010000373.1:0-4875 GCA_964612775.1 uncultured Lentisphaeraceae bacterium | reverse complement strand
GACCGTGATTTCGGCGACCGACGGATCGACGTCATGCGAACCCGCGGACGGCGACGTTATAATGATCTTGGGCGTTCCTCCCGTGACGGCCACACCTGCAAGCGCAACGGCCCCCGCCATCCAACCGGCAAACGCCGCCATCAGCCCCCGTGCGCAACCTTTTGACCTCATCGCGAACCTCCTGCGTATTTCATGTGGCGGCTTCGAAACGGGGCAGACGTAACGACACGAGTTTCTTCTCTGCCGCCATCGCAGCTTTGGCTTGTTTCAACACCGCTGTAAGAGCGTCGAGATAGGCCTGAAAACGCTTTGCGCCCGAGGCCGTGAGAAAAACCGTGGTACGGGGCTTGCCGTTCACGAACATCTTGGCGCAACGCACAACCTTCTCTTCCTCCAACACCTTGATGTGGCGGTTGAGATTTCCGTCCGTCAATCCACACCGGTCGCGAAGCTCGGTGAACGCGAGGCCTTCGCGCGAGGCACAGAGCAGCGACAGAATCGCCATCCGGTTCGGCTCGTGAAAAACCCGTTCAAGAACATCCTCTTTTTTCGTGTTCGCGTGCATAGTGATCAACCTTTTTTCTAATCCCGCAACCCTTGGCTTCGCCAAAGAACCCAACCGCCAAACAGTTCACCCAGCCCGAAAACAAAACCCATCGGCCGAGGGTCTGTGAACGATACGCCCGGCCACAGCAGAAAGAAGATCCCCGCCGCCAGATACGCAAGCCCGCCGCAGTAGATCGGAAACGGCAGGCTGCGGCGGTGGGCCATGTGCGACGCGCCGTAGAGCGCCATCCAGACGCCGAACAGCAAGTCGAGCTGCCCTGTCCGGATCAGCGCAAACGTGAGTGCCGCGCCCGCGGATAAAGTCGGAAACACCTCCAGCACCGGCCACAGCTCGGCGAGACGCAACCCGCGCCTGTTCCTGAAAAGCCACCAGAAAAGCGCCGCGAAATTGACCGCCAGTCCGACGGCCAGCACCATCCCCCAGCCGACAAGGTGGAGGCGGGGCTCGGCGGGAACGGCATGCCTCAGAATCACCGCCCCCAACAGGGCGGCGGCGCCTCCGGCCATGCGGGCCATTCCGGAAAAGCCCTTGAATCGCTGGCGGTCCAGCACCAGTGTCTGCATCTGGCGCACCTGGCCCAGCGCCTGATCGATGTCGTGTTCATTCATGCGGACCTTCGCTCCTCTTTTGACGAGGCGAAAGATATCACATTCGCAAAGTACTTTGCAATGCAAAGTTTATGAAATAAGCACGGTCGGAATTTCTCGGCAAACGTCCCTTGGAAAAAACGTCGGAGCGAATCGCTCATTCATTTTTTTCTTTGCGTCCAGGATTAAAAACGTCTTATACTACCGATGGTTACGGTTACGGTTTATTATGTGTCGGCATAAGATATCATTTGATTAAAGAGGGCCTTCAGATGACAACCGAACAAGCAGAGAAACCCGCAGGCGACAACGGGTCGGCCACCGTCAATCACGAGCCGTCCCCTGCCCCCAAACAAACTGAAAAACCGGCCAGCGGCAGTTGGTCGGTCATCGTCAATCATGAGCCGCCGGTTAAACAGACCGAGAAAACCACAGGCAGTCATAAAACCCTAAAATTTAAGCATGAACCGACCGACAAACACACGCTCACCAAACACGCGGACAAATCAATCGGCAACGGCAAGTCCATCGCCATCAAGCCCAATCCTCCCGCCCAAACAGAACCGGCTGTTGAATTTGAACAAACCGCAAAACCCGTTGCCGGCGGAAGTTGGTCCGTATGCGTCAAGCAGGCCCCCCCGCCAAACGCAAGACGCCTGTCAAAATGCATCGCGCAGCAACCACACGAACGTATCCGGACGAGGAAACGGCTCGGGAACCGGTTCCCGTCAAAAACCATAAAACCGGAGCGATTGCAATCGTCTTCGTCATTATCGCGATCAGTGCCGCCTGCGTTTTTGCGACGCGCCAGCGGTCGGCGAAACAGACAGCCGCCATCCGGCAAACCGCGCAGGCCTATACGGTTGTGACCGAGTTCATGCCCCGCATGGACGGTCTGAAAAAACAAGTGCCTCCCTCCCAACAGCAGTTGGACGAACAGATCGCGGTTCTTCAGCCGATCACCCGCGCCTCTTCTATCAATCAGGACGATTCCCAACGCCTCAAAAACGCCATCCAAGCGGTCAAAATCGCCGAGAAAACGATATTGGATTCCGAAACGGGCGAAGAGCAGGCCCTGCTGGCGCTTGAGGCGCTTGGACAGCATGCCGACTATAAGACGCTTTCTGAAAAGACATCCGCATCCATCACCGAGTACAAGAACCTGCAAAAGGCCGTCGACGCCAAATGCCAAGCCCTTCGCTCACTGATCATGGCCGCAGACCAGCGCATTACGCAACTTGGCGGAACAACGAGAAAATAATCAGGAAGCGATGGGGCTTTATTTCGTTTTGCGCTATTTCGAAAGCGCCGTCTCCGGCTGTCCTACCCGATCCGGGTCATTCGCATAGATATAGTTAAACACCTGCTGCGTATCGACATAGGTCAACGCGGGCGGCGCGCCTTCCACTCCGGTCTGACGCGGAATATATTGGACCGCGCACGCCTTGACAGGCCGATTCAGCTTATCGGTCGCCAACACTTTATGCCCTTTATAGGTGAAACGTTCCGGCTGGCCGCCGCTGCGCGTGCGATACCACCCCGTCAGATGGCCCTGCGCATCATACTCGTAAAGGTCTTTCCATCCCTTTTGCAACGTTAAAGCCGGATCGGCGTAGCGGTGCGCAGCGTTGGTATAGTCCACCGACAGGATCTGGCCGTCGTCGCGATACGTCCGCTCCTCGTTCGGCAGGCAATAGAACGACACGAAGGCAGGAGCCGAATAATACGCGCCCGCCTTGACAAAACAACCGATATCCACGCGGCTGCTCGACATCGCCGTCGGCAAGCCGTCCGCCCCGCGCAATCGGCAGGTGCCGTGATACGCCACGCTGATTTCCACCTGCGAGGCATTGGCGTCCAGCGGTTTAATATCGATCTTCTCAGCATCGCCTTGCAGCACGACCCACAGGAATTTCTGGTCACGCTGGTTCGAGGAAACGGCAGCCGCCAGCGTCATGCGCCGTACGCGCGCGGTACCGCGCACGACCCGAGCGATACAGAACGGCGTATCGAAGAGCCCTTCCGCACGGATATCGAAATAGTCCACCCCCATCTCCGGCTGAGCGTCTTTGAGCGTGCGCAACGCAACAAGCGGCGGAATATCACGGGGAGTCAGAGCGTGCGCCATCGCCACCATCGCGTCCGCATCCAAGTTCGCGGGATCAAACACCACCGGATGAGCCGCACCGGTCAGATACCCCTCAGGCGTCTTCACCGTCTTTTGAGTTGCGCGCAAAATCATCTGAAGCGTCGGCGCCACCTGCTTGCGAGCAACCAATTGCTGTTTGGTCGCCGGCTGAAAAGACGCCAACGCCGCAGCGAACGCCGCCATGAAAGGCTTGTCTGTGAACGACGACCCTTGGCTGATGACCCAATAGGGGGCGTTAACGGGAAAGAGATCGCCCGTTTCAGGATCAAAATCCCGATGTTCGGGATAAAACCAGCACTGATTACCCGCATAAAAGCGAAAGGCCAAGATGGGCTGTATCGGATCCGTTATGATCGCACGCGGAAGGCTGCGCCAGAAAGGCCCGCTCACCATCGACATCGAACAGTTGCCAATCACCGGATAGTCGAACAGCGTGTTCGGCAAGCTCAGGTGCGTCTTCTGCCGTTTAGCCTCCTCACTGTACACGACAGGCGTCAACCCGGGAAAGTTCGTCACGGCCAACAGCGAGTGGCCATCGTCACGGTTCACGTAAAGGTCTCCAAAATTGCCGCTCGCCGTCGATTCCTTCATCCAGCCGCGCATCCGCTCGGCGGCGGGGCCCCGATACGCGTCGGCATAAGCGGACACGCCTTTCAGCTCCGCATTCTTGAGCGCAAACAAGGTTTTGAAACAACCCGCCTCAAAATCCCAAACCGTATTCGATGCGTTCACCTCAGCAGGCAACCCCATAAACACCGTCGAGGGGACCGCCGCCACGACCCCTTCGACCGGTTTACCGAAAAGGCTTTCCGCTTTCTTCAACAGCTCCGAAAACCTTGGAAGAGCCGCCATTTGTTTAAGATCGCTATCGGAACGGATCATTGCGGGATCACGGAAACCCAAATCGATGGCGCGCTCCAACGCCGTAAGCGCCTCTGTCTTGTCCAACCGATACGCGAGCGCGCACGCCAGATTATATTGCCAAGTCGCGTCCTGCGGCATCAGCGCCACACCCGCACGGCAGACGCGCTCCATTTCCTCTATCTTGCCCGCGCGCGTCGACTGGATCAGCGCCTGCTGAAGCTGCAGATGCCTCGGATAAACCAACGGCATCTCAAACACATCGGTCGAGGCGGCCGCGCACCATGCGCAGGCGAACGCCATCAGACAAACTGCCTTTTTCATATTCGATTTCACCCCGTGAGCCGCCCTAAAAAAAAGGCCGTTCACCAAACTTTCCACCACGGCTTTTCGACGCGCGTCTGCCGCAGCAGCCATTCGATCACCTCGGGATTCGCATAGGTGCGGTCCCACACGTTGTGGTCGGCCCCCTCGTATTCGGTATAGCGGACCTTCCGGTTGCCGATCTTTTTCAACGCCATAACCATGCGGCGCGAACAGGCTACCGCCACATGTTTATCGTCCCGCCCATGAAACGCCCAGATCGGCAAACGCTTGATCCCCTGAACACGCCGGAGATCGCCCCCGCCGCAGACGGGAATGGCCGCCGCGAACAAAGAGGGATCGCGCTGGATCGCATCCCACGTTCCAAAACCGCCCAAAGACAGTCC
>CAZTDL010000372.1:0-4881 GCA_964612775.1 uncultured Lentisphaeraceae bacterium | reverse complement strand
GCGGAAACCGTCAGTCGCCGATATCGTCACGTTTGTGGGGCCTTCGAGGTCGGTGTAGCGTCCCGTGTCCAGCGTGATGCTCGTCAATGTCCAGTCGTGCCTGAGATAGTCCGTCGATACGCGGTCGGCGTTCAATTTCGGCGTCGGCATGGGATCGGTCTCCACATCGAGCACCGGCCGCGGAAGGCGCGCCGCCTTGTACGAGCCGATCACAAGCGGATCCAAACGCGCATTCGATACTTTAAGATCGTAAAAACAGACGCGGATGCCGTGAACTTTAGCGAGCCCGCCAACTCCCCCGGCAAAGGCTGACAATGGCATCACCACGCCGCCTATTCTGGTCTTATGGTCTTGCTCCAAAGAGATATCATCAGCGGGGCCGCTCCACAGGACGTCGTACCCGTTGATGAGGGATGGGGTCCACTGGGTGTAGGTCGGCAAAAGGTTAATGGCATATGTGGAAATCGGACGCCGGTCCGCGTCGAGCGGGAAAACGAGCGTCGCTTCGCACGTTTCAATCTGTTCGATAATAAAGAAGCCGTCGACCGCGTTGGTCACCGGATCAGAAAACATGAAGTCCCAGTATACAGAATTGGCGATACCGTTGATCTCCAACCCGAGCAGGGCGTTTGTCCGTGTGGGCTGGAGGCCGTTCGAAGGCCAGATCACAGAGCTGTCTCCACTTACGCTATCGAACTGGAACGCGGCTGACGGCCCTGTAATGCTTTCCGCCCCGGCAAAGCCGGTCAGGGCAAAGTCGTTGGTCATCGGATTGGCAAGAGGTTGGTTAAAGGTCGCGTTTCGCATCGGGGCCGCCCGGCCGGCCCGGTACAGCACCGACTCTCCGGTCCCCCTGTAAATCCCCGCCATGATCAGGTCAAACGTGCGATCCGGGTCAACAAACTCCAGCCCCTTCACGTTGTCAAGCACACCGGATCCGTCCGTAAAATCAATCAACCTGAACGCCGCTCCTCCCAATTGGGCATTGCCCGTCGCGCTGTCACTACGCCTCACGCGAACCTGCAATCCATGCGGCTTCAAAACATCACGGTTGCCGTAGTCACTGTTCAACAGATGAAGCTGCCAAGTGCCGATCCTGGCCCCGTTTCTGTCAAGGGGATACACATAGACGTCATCATCGCCATTGTAATCAACTGTGAAAAACCCGCCGTCGGTCTCTGTCGTGACGGCGCTTGCGAACATCACCTTGCTCGTCATGACGTTGTAAGCCCCTTTGAGCGTCAAGTTGGTTAACGCATCCGCAAAATCGACCGGAGGCGTCCCGAGGTACGGGCCCCACAGATTGCTCGCGTCCACTCCGGAGCAGATGCCGTTTGTCGGTCCCTCGATATCGGTGAACAGAATGCGGTCGACTTCCAGCGCGATCATCTTCACATCCTCGACGATGACCCTGTTCCCCGCAACCGCAGGACCCAGATAGACCGTATTTGTGGTCGGCACTAACGAAGGATCGAACAAAGCCCCGCCGATCGGCCTGACCGCACTCCAGACGCTTCCGGCACAACCCACCGCCGCTGCCAAGACAACAGACCGTCCTGCTGATCGTGTCTTTATTGTCAGTCTTCTGCGCAAGTTCTCCAACGGTTTTGTCATCTTCATCGCCGCCTCCTGTGCCATGTTCGGACTATTTTTGACTTCCGTCTTCTTTACCGCTTTATCCGGCAAAGCATATGTCTTTCAACACGATTTGGCCTTCATTGTAGGTGAACGATGAGTAAAAGCCTATTGGCTAGGTGGCCAATGGCGCTAAATCTTGAGGATTCCTTTCTCGAACCCCAGCGTCACCGCCTCGGTGCGGCCGGAGGCGCCCAGCTTTCGCAGGATGGCCGAGACGTGCGCGCGCGCGGTCCGCCGCGAGATGCCGAGCAGTTTGCCGATTTCCCCGTTCGAGAAGCCTTGGCGCATAAGGTTGAGAACCTCCTGCTCGCGCTGCGAGAGCGTCTCGCCGCTCTCGTTTCCGTCCGGGCGGCCGGGGTCCTCCCGTTCGATCACGCTCGGCCCCTCGAACGCGCTGCGGATGGCTGCGAACAACGCTTCCGGTTCCACGCTCTTGGTCACGTAGCCTGCCGCCCCCGCCGCCATCGATTGGCTGATGTCCTCCTTCGCCTCGGAAGAGGTCAGCACGCGCGCTTGCGGCGTCTCGGCCTTGATCTGCCGGAGCACTTCAATACCGTCGAGGCCCGGCAGGCTGATGTCAAGCAGCAGGACGTCCGGCCTGTGTTCGCGCCAGCCGTCCAACGCCGAGCGCGCGTCGCTCGCCTAGGCCACGACCGAAAAACCGGGCTCGCCTGAAAGCAGGTTCGCCAACCCCGCCCGCATCACCGGGTGATCGTCCACCAGCATCAGTCTGATCGTGCGGCCTGTCCGTCCGCTCATCACGCACCCCTCCGTTAAGGCCGTCACTCCGCCTCGCCCATGTCGGCGTCATAGTCCCGCAGCAAGACCGTCACGCGCACGGCCGTGCCATCGCCCGGACGGCTCTCGATCACGAGCCTGCCCCCGAGCCGCTCCGCGCGCTCGCGCATCACTTTGAGGCCGAAGTGTCCGGTGCGAACGCTGTCGAGTCCGTCCTCCTCAACGAACCCGCAGCCGTCGTCGCGGATCTCCACCTCGATCTGTGCACGCTCGCGCCGCACCGACATCCGGATCCGGCGGCAGGCGGCGTGCTTCTGCGCGTTCAAAAGAGCCTCCTGGACGATCAGCAGCAGGCTGCCGCCCACGAACTCCGGAACGTCCTCGAAATCGCCCTCGGTGTGACACTCGATCTCCGCGCTCCCCGCGCTGCGAGCCCGCTCGACGACCGCCTCCAGCGCCGACCCGAAGCGCTGGCCTTGAGCCTGAAGGCTCCTGAGCGTCCACACGGAGTTGCGCAGCTCGTCGGAAGCATGACTCACCATGCGCCTCGCCACGTCGAGTTGAGACTGCGCCGACGTGCCGCTTTTCTTGCACGCGGCGAGCTGAAAACCGATCCCGCCGAGCGTCTGAAGTAGCGTGTCGTGCAGATTCGCGGCCAGTCGGTTGCGCTCGCGCAGCGTAGCCGCGAACTCCAGGGCCGCCTCACGTCGGCCGTGCATCTCCTGCGACAGCCGCCGCGTCGTCTCCCGCATCCGCAGGTGCAGGAGCCAGACCCACACCGCGCCTGCAAAAATGACGGATGACAGAACCGCCAGCGCCACCAACAACCTCGGGACCGTCCACCACGAGGACTGCCGCAGAACCACGACGTCGCCCGCCGACCGGAGCAGCAGTTCCACCTGAGGCCGCGTGACAGCCGACGGGACATTCGGATGCCAGATGTCCAGCATCACGATCCCCGTGAGGGACAGTTCGCTTCCCGCGCGCAAAGCGGGCAGGTTCGCGCCCCGCGGTCCGCGCAGCGTGGCCTTGAAACTGACGTCGGCTTTCTTCAGTTTCAGCATACGGGTGCCGTTGTCCGTCCGCAGATCCTCCGTCAGCGTCGCCTGGCAGGTCACCAGAGCCCCGTCGAAGTCGCCCGGTTCGGCCATCACGCCGTTATACAGCGCGAACTCGTTGGCATCGACGATCTGCTCGGCTGAAACGCGAAGCGGCGCGGGCGGATCCTCCCGCCCGAGCTTGCGCACCACGGCCTCGCAAAGTCCGCTGACGGCGCGGCTCCGGTCCACAAAGCCGGAGACCTCAACGCGGTCGCCGGGCTCAAGGTTGATCGGTTGGCGCGTCTGAATCCTCAGGCCGGTCTCGCCGTCGTGCACAAAGAACATGCAGCCCAGCTCCGGGGCGACGCCCTGCAGGCTGCGGTAGGGCCACACCGCGTCGTCCAAAAACGAGATTTGCACGCGCTCCGCATAGGTGACGACGCCCTCCACGTGCAGGCGGAACTTACCGTCGAAATCGCTTCGGTAAACGCCCACGTCGCGCAACGGCACTTTCGGCGCGTCGAACGGCGTTTTTCCCGGCGGCCGCACCACGGTGAGGTCACTCAGCGCGCTGACGAAGACCGTGGGCATGAGCATTTCGCCCCGCGTATTGAACGTGGCCATCGACACGCCCTGCAGCCGCACCTCCGCCTCGACCAACTCCTCGCAGAGATTCCGGGCCTCCAGCGGAAGCCGCGCGATGAAGCGCCCCGGATTGGCATCGAGCACGAGCATCAGGCCGAGCGGCGGGCGCATCCAGTAACCCTGCACGACGCCGCGCACCTCGACCCGGCGGCAGTCGTCCAAACCCCGGAAAAAGCGCCCCGTATTGAACGGTTCCGCTGCGGGCAACCGAGCCTTGCCGAGCCGGGTAACCGAATAAGGCAGGATGACCGGAGCGAAACCGCCTTGGCGGGTCACCCCCGTGATCTCCACCTCGCTTCCCGGGCAAAGGCTGCCGAACACGTCGTCATCGCCCTTCCATACACCCTCATCCCGCGCGAGCCTGGGGTACACGAAAATCCCCGAATCCTCGTCCTGCATGATGAACAGCCGACAAAGGCGCGCCGTAACCACGCCCCGCAGCCGCACGGCGCGGCCCTGCCTGATCTCCTCGCCGGTCAGCGCCTTGACCTCGCCGATCCGCGTGATCTCGTTGGTCGCGGCCGCACCCTGCGCAATCTGCAACAGGCAGCTCAGGCTTACGAGATATGCCAATGCCGGTTTCACCGCGCGGAGCCTCCATGGGCGGCACGGGACAGTAACGAGTGGATGTCCGTTGTCTTCATTGCGGAACGTGAACCTTCCCTACGGTCTGGCCGGGAAAAGGCCCGGCACTCCTCATCCTGATGATACGCTTTGATTCTACGCCTAAGTATGGCAGAAGTATACTGAAACGGTGTCACAACGGATATTCGTGAAGTGCAAAATAAAACGCACGCTTTCGGAAAAAGAAGAAAAGGCG
>CAZTDL010000371.1:0-4894 GCA_964612775.1 uncultured Lentisphaeraceae bacterium | reverse complement strand
GAGCTTCTGCCCGGGCTGCCGCCTGGCGAGCAGGTGCTGATGGTCGAGGCGCTGGCGGCACGCGGCGACGCGGCGGCACGCTCGGTGTTGCGGGCGCAGACCTCGGCAGCAGACGGTGCGGTGCGGTGCGCGGCGCTCGCCGCCGTCGGCGAAATCGAAGGCGCGGCGGCCGTCGATATGTTGGTGCAGGCGTTGATATCGGCACCGACGCCAGACGAGCGGAAAATGGCACAGACCGCGCTGGCCGCGCTGAAGGGCGGTGAGGCGGCCGACAGGGCGGTCATCGACGCGCTTCGAACGCGGAAGGGCGACGACAAGTTGCCGCTGCTCGCCGTGCTTTCGATGAGGGGCGGACGGCTGTCCGCCGCCGAACTGCTGACGCAGGGATGCGCGTCGGACGAGGCGTTGGCGCGGGCGGCCTCGCAGGGGCTGGTGCGGATCGCGGGAAGCGGTGATGCGACCGCTTTGGTTGCTTTGCAAGAGGCGTTGGCGGGAGACGACACCCGGAAACAAGAGGTTGCTCTTCGCGCGTTGGTTGCGTGGCGCGGACTGGCCGCTTGGGATACGCTTGCGAAGGTGTATCTCAACGCGGGGAACGAGGCTCGGCGCACGTTGGCGTTACGCGGGCTGGTCCGAACCGCGAGCGAGGCGGATGCCGCGCCCGACGCAAGTCTTGTCGACCGCTACCGCCAGTTGCTGACAGGTGCGCGCGGTGCCGATGATCGGCGGCTGATTCTTAGCGTATTGAGTGGAGCGACGCATCCCGACGCGCTGGCGTTGGCGTTGCCGCTGCTCGATGACCCCGCAGTCCGGCCTCAGGCCGAAGAGGCTGTGGCTCGGCTGGCCAAGGCGTTGGCGACCACGCATCCCGCGGCGGCACGTGCGGCGTTGCGGCGTCTTCAGAAGGGGAATTAGGCGACAGGGGAGGCCGATGCGGTGACGCTTGAGTGATTTAACGAAAGGAAGAACCGATGAGTCAGAGGCAACAGAAGGCGATCGCTTTTTCGCGACGTGAGTTTGTGGCCGGGGTCGGGGCTGCGACGGGATTGACGCTCGTCAGCAGGCCGGCGTTCGGACAGCAGGCGGCAACTGCGGATTTCAGCGGGCCGAAGATCAAAATCGGCGTTGTGGGTTGCGGCGGGCGCGGCTTGTTCATGTGCGGCGGGCGCGGCTCGTTCATGGCCAACCTGTTCCAGAAGCACGGCGGCTACGAGATCGTTGCGGCGGCCGACTACTTCCAGAACCGCATCGACGCCTTCGGCGAAAAGTTCGGCGTGCCGGCCGGACGACGCTTCACGGGGCTGAGCGGGTACAAGCGCGTGCTGGAGGCGAAGCCGGACGCGGTGGTGCTCACGACTGCGCCGTATTTCCGGCCCGAACAGGCCGCGGCGGCGGTCGAGGCGGGGTGCCACGTCTATTTGGCCAAGCCTGTCGCCGTGGACGTTCCGGGCTGTCGGTCCATCGAGGCCAGCGGCCGGAAAGCCACCGAGAAGAAGCTCTGCTTCCTCGTCGATTTTCAGACGCGCGCGCAGCCGTTCTATCAGGAGGCGCTGCGGCTGGTGCATGGCGGCGCACTCGGCGAAATCGCCTTCGGCGAGGCCTACTACCACTGCGGACGGCTGAACGTTCAACCGCCGACCGAGGGTCTCGAAAGCCGGATCAGCAACTGGGGCTTCGACAAGGCGCTCTCGGGCGACATCATCACCGAGCAGAACATCCACGCGCTCGACGTGATGAACTGGGTGTTCCAGTCGCCGCCGCTGCACGCGTTCGGCACGGGCGGGCGCAAGGTGCGCGTCGACGTCGGCGACAACTGGGACTACTTCACGCTGCACTACCAATACCCGAACAACGTCGGCATGGTCTTCAGCTCGCGCCAGTTCGAGGCCCACGGCACGACGCCCGAAGGCATCGTGTGCCGCGTGTTCGGCAGCAAGGGCGTGCTGGAAACGCGCTACGGCGGCAACGTCATGATCCGCGGCGAGACCTTCTACCGCGGCGGCAGCACCAGGCAGATCTACGTCGAGGGCGCCGCCGCCAACGTAGCCGCGTTTTACGAAGCCGTCGTGAAGGGGCACTGCGCGAACGAGACCGTCGCGCCCAGCGTGCAGAGTTGCCTCATCACGATCATGGGCCGCAAGGCCGCCTACACCGGCAAGCGTGTGACATGGGACGAGATCGCCAAGGACACCGAGCGGCTCGACGGGCGGCTGGACGGGCTGAAAATCTAACGTTCAACGCCCAACGTTCAATTCCGAACGCTGAAAGAGAGAGATGAGCCAAGACATGGAAGCGCTGTATCAGGCGCGGCTGAAACGGTTCGTGACCGCGCTGAACAACGGGAAGCCGGACCGCGTGCCCGTGCGTCCGTTCGCGGCGGAGTTTACGGGACGCCACGCGGGCTATACCTGCCAGCAGTTGACGCAGAACTATCCCGACGCGTTCGAAGCGATGATCCGGTGTTGTAAGGATTACGATTGGGACGCGGTCCCCGCGAGCATGGTTTACGTGTGGACCGGTATCACCGACGCTGCGACGGTCCGGTATTACGGCGTGCCGGGCGTGGATATTCCCCCGGACAACGGCTTTCAGTACCGCGAGCCGCCCGAAGACGCGGCGTTCATGCGCGAAGACGAGTATGACCGATTGATCGACGATCCGACCGCCTTCCTGTACGAGGTGTGGCTGCCGCGCGCGACGCGCAAGATCGCGGCGGCGGGCGAACCGGTGACATTCCGGCACAACGTCGCGCTGGTTTCGTCGGCCATGGCGATGACGCAGTACTTCAACGCTTTCGGCCCGCACTGCGCGCGGCTGCGCGGCGAGTGCGGCACGCCCGGCGCGATCGCGGGCATTTTCAAGGCGCCGCTGGACATCATCGGCGACAAGCTTCGCGGCTATCTCGGCCTGACGATGGACCTCTTCGAGCAGCCCGAAAAAGTGATGAAAGCGTGCGAGGCGCTGATGCCGCACTTGCACTGGATCGCCTCGGCGACGGCCGATCCGTCGTCGCAGCTGCCGATCGGCTACTGGATGCATCGCGGCTGTGTGCCCTTCGTGCGGCCTAACCAATTCGCGGACGTCTACTGGCCGACGGTTCGGCCGATCATCGAAGAACTCTGGCGCGGCGGCCACCAGACCATGTTTTACGCCGAGGGCAAATGGGACGCTCATCTCGACGCGTTCCGCGAGTTGCCGGACCGCAGCATCGTTTACCACATCGACCGGGGCGACCCGCTTCTGACCCATCGCAAGCTTCACGACAAATTCGCGCTGAGCGGCGGCGTCAACAACGTGACGCTCGCGGTCGGGACGCCGGAGCAGGTGCGGCAGGAAGTGCGCACGCTCATCGAGACGATTGGCCGCGACGGCGGCTTCATCATGGACGCGAGCGCGATCATGCAGAACGATACCGCGCCCGAGAACATGCGGGCGATGGTCGAGGCGACGCACGAATTCGGCGTTTACGACGCGCCCGACGCGCCGCCCGAGCCGCTGTGCGTGCGGCCCTCGCAGGCCGAGCCGCTCCGGGGCCTCGCCGCCGGGCGCGGCCGCGCGCCCGGCGTCTGCGTCCCGTGGACGGAACGCAAGACCGAGCTGGCGGGGCCGATCCAAGGCGGCGAGGAATTGGCCGAGCGCGTGTGGCATGCGGTCGATTCCGGCGGAGCCATGTTCATCTGGCAAATGCTGCTTTCGTTCTGAAAGGCATCATGAAAGGAGACGCAAACGCGCCTGTCACGCGGATCATTTCGGGTCTCGCCGCCGGAGTGTTGCCGATAAGCGTGTTTTTGCCGATCAACGCGCGCGTAAACGCGGCACCCCGTTTCGAAGCGATTTCCACTAGGGTTCGGGACATCCGTTACGGCGGCTGGATTGTGCCCGGACTCTCAAGCCCATCCAAAAACGCCGTGGCAGGCACCAAGCGCAACGGCGGTGGCGTGCGGAACCTCTTGGCCTGAAACAGAAAATCGGAAAGATTATGTTATGTTTGATTTTGACGCGTTGAAAACAACGGTTAAAAACGGCCGTGGAACAGAAGTGTGCAAACGGGTCGAGGACCTGCTGGCGGAGAGGGTATCGGCGCGGGACATCCTTGAAAAAGGCCTTTTGGCCGCGATGGGCGAGATTGGACAGCGGTTCAAGGTGAATGAAGTGTTTGTGCCGGAGGTGCTCATCGCGGCACGGGCGATGAAGGCGGGAATGGCGGGCGGTGCTTAAGCCCCATTTGATAAAGGCGGGTGTGCAAGCCGTCGCGACGGCGGTCATGGGCACAGTCAGGGGTGACCTTCACGACATCGGCAAAAATCTGGTCATTATGATGCTTGAGGGCGCGGGCTTCGCCGTGATTGATGCGGGCGTCGATGTGGCCCCCGAGAGATTCGTGGCGTTGGCCAAGGAGCACGACGCACGGATCGTGGGTCTTTCCGCGTTGCTGACGACGACGATGCCCAGCATGAAAAACGCGGTGGCGGCTATCCGCGCGGCGGGTCTTTCCGCCAAAGTGATCATCGGCGGCGCGCCTGGCACGCAGGCGTATTGCGACTCGATCGGAGCTGACGGCTATTCGCCGGACGCCGCATCGGCCGCCGAGTTGGCCAAGCGGTTGATCGCCTGAACGATCATTGCGAGCCTCGACGAATGTGTGGCGCTCTGGCATCGCTATAGCCGCGTCGTCGAAACCCTTCCTCAGCGGCCGGGCCGACGCCCGGCCCTTCTTCCGGCAGCGGTTGCGCAACTCTCCGGGCTAGCGTTCGCCGTATGACGGCCAGCTGTCATTCATGTGACAAAAGACCGTCCCTTTTCTGTGCCATGAAGGGGGGGGTAACGCGGTGTTTTGCTGGCGCATCCCCGTTTCACTGACTGCCGCTGTGGTTGTGTATGATCGAGACAAAAG
>CAZTDL010000370.1:0-4908 GCA_964612775.1 uncultured Lentisphaeraceae bacterium | reverse complement strand
CGAGACCATCAAGAAGCGTCCGCAGGAGCAGCGTTGGGCGTTGGAAGATCGTTTCATCGAAACCCTGCGGCTGTTGCGTAATGACAAGCAGCTGCTCGACTGGATCAACACGTTCGAAAAAAACGAAAAACACAGCGCCCGTAAATTCCGCTGGAAAGACGAACGCGTCAGCGCCTATCTCTTCGATATCAACGACCCCGCGGCGGCAAAACATGAGGTCGCCTTCCTGAAAGAGGCCGCCGTCGCCCCCGACCAGAACCAGATCGCCGCGCTTCGTCAAGGCGATGTCGAACGCGCCCTCGGCAACAATGAAGCCGCCGTCCGATTCTACAAAGACGCCCAAGACCGCTACCGCAGCCGAAACAAAGTCGGCATGGCCGGAGGTCGCCTCACCTATGTGGGACCGCGCAAGCGCAAGGACAAAGAGGCCGACACGAACGTGGTGGATAAGGCCGCCGGCAAACGTCTTAAACCTCAAACGCTGACTTCTCAAAAAAAGGTGGACGATTGGAAGATCTATACGGTGCATGACACGTCCATGTTTTCCACGATCACCAGCTTCCTTGCACAGGACGCGCTTCCCGAAGCGTTCCAGAAACTGAGCGACTGGGAAAACGAGTCGCCCGCCTCCAAGTTCTCTGGCGAATACCCGCTTGCGGAAGCTAAAATCTACATCTACGTTGAAGACTATCGCCGTGCCGTCAACACGCTGAGCGCTTACACGAAAAGCGTCGCGATGAGCGCGCAGTTGGCCGACGCCATGAAGATGGAAATCGAATGCCTTCAAAAAATCAACGACCACAAACGCGCCAAAGAGGTCGCCGAAGATTTTCTGAAGCGTTTCCCGGGACACCCGTTCGAGACGGAGATGAAAGAGGTACTCGCACGATGATCAAACCACGAACAGGTCTGAAAGCGGGGCTTGCCGTTTCTTTGTCGGCAGTCGCCGTTGCCGTTGCCGGCATCAAGATCAATCCCGGCAACATGTCGCCTTACAGCAAGACACACGTCAGCATCAACCTGTACACCAAACCCGACGACAACGCGTCCGGCGGCATCAAGGGCGTCATTGCGCAAGCCCCCTCCGAGGTTCTCGGCGTGTTGGCCATGTCGCAGAAGTTCCCGAACATTTCGGCGATGGAAGACATCGACGGCGGCACATCCGCCAAGAATGCCCGTAACATCAACAAGGATATGACCAACCAGGTCTACCTCGCCGCACTCAGCAGCGACAATGCGTTTTCATTCTACGGCCTGCCCCCCGGCAAGTATGACCTCTTCGTGCTCTGCGAGAACTGCTTTTACGAAGGCCTGTTGCTGACGCGGGAGGCCCACACCTTGAACGAGGCCGACGCCAAAGCCATCAAAGCCAAAATTACGGAGTCGAACCCCTTCTTCAACGTTAAAAATCAGCATCGCATCGAGGGCCAGTCCGGCACCTATGGTAAAGCGCGCGTCCTTGAACAGGAAGTCCGCACGTTGCCGGTGACCCTGCAAAGCGCGGAAGTTCTCAAGCACATCCAGATCCGCAGCATTAAACTCTGCCTCATGGAAAGCGTCGGAACAACCAAACTCGGAACGCATTGGGAAATGAAGAAGACGCGCGAGATCACGCGGCAGGAAGTGGGGCCGCCCGACACCAAGGGAGTGATCCCCGGCTTTTTCTGCAAAGCGCTTCAGAATATCCGTGTTTCAACGGCGGTAAAAGACTTGGGGACCATCACCCTCTCCGCAGATCCGACACCGAACGTGCAACCCCCATCCGCCCCTCAACCGTGATTTTCGCGGCAACCGATTTTGAGCCGCCCCTTTTTCAATCTTTTCTCATATAAAAGGACACACAAACCATGGCCAAATTATTCCTCCAGAGCCCCGAAGGCGATCAGTTGTTGACCGAACTCACCCCGACCCAAACCTATCTAATCGGACGTAACGACGATTGTTCTATCTGTATCCCCGCGGATGCGATTTCGGGACACCATGCCCAACTCTCGTCGACAGAAGAGGGATGGAAGCTGGAGGACCTCGGCAGCTCGAACGGCACCAGCGTAAACGGCCAGCCGATCGGAAAGGTCCTTTTAGTCAACGGCGCTCAGATTCTCCTCGGAGAACAGATCGTGCTTCTTTTCATCGATGAGGCCGCGCCGGTCGAAGCCGCGCCGGCGGCCGAAACGGCCGCCGAGCCGAAGAAACCGGCCAAAGAGAAAAACAACGCCAAAACTCAGAGCGCATCCGACGAGGATCTCAAACTCGTCAAAGCCATGTCGCTGCATTCAGAAAAAATCCGCGCTGAAATCGCCAAGGTCATTGTCGGCCAGGTTGACGTGATCAATCAAGTCATGATGGTCATCATCGCCGGCGGCCACGGACTGCTCGTCGGCATGCCGGGAATGGCCAAGACCACGCTCTGCGCGACCATCGCCAAGGTGCTGGACATGGATTTCAAACGCGTGCAGTTCACCCCCGATCTAATGCCGACCGATATCACCGGCACCGAAATTCTCGAGCACGATCCGGTGACCGATAAAAAAAGCTTCCGTTTCATTAAAGGCCCGATTTTCACCAATATGCTGCTGGCGGACGAAATCAATCGTACGCCGCCTAAAACGCAGGCCTCTCTGCTCGAGGCCATGCAGGAGAAATGCGTGACCGTCGGCAACCAGACCTATAAACTCGATCCGCCCTTCTTTGTGCTCGCCACGCAAAACCCTATCGAGCAGGAAGGCACCTACCCGCTCCCGGAGGCTCAGCAAGACCGTTTCATGTTCAACCTCTGGGTTGACTATCCCCAAGAGGACGAGGAAGAGACCGTCGTCAAATCGACCACGCAGTCGAAGCACCAGACACCCGAGAAGGTCATCACAAAGGAAGAGCTGGTCCAGCTCCAAGCCGTTGTGCGAAAAATTCCGGTTTCGGACCACGTCATCAAATATGCCGTACGACTGGTGCGCGCCACACGTCCGCGCGACGAAAAGAGCCCCGACTTTGTCAAAAAATACGTATCGAACGGCGCCGGTCCGCGCGCAGGCCAATTCCTTGTGCTCGCCGCCAAGGCGCGCGCCGTGATGGAAGGCCGAATCCATGTGAGTTGCAACGACGTGGTCAAAGCCGCCATTCCGGTGTTGCGTCACCGCATGATCGCCAACTTCGCGGCCGATTCGGAAGGCATCACCACCACCGATTTGGTCGAGCGTCTGCTCAAAACCATCGAGCAGCCGGACGACAAGGATTATTAAGCCGAATGAGTTGGCAAGGTAAAGCGATCGGCGGAAGTATCGGCTCTTTTCTGGGACCATGGGGAGCCTTGGCCGGTGCAGCCGCAGGTCACTTTTTTGTTGACCGTAAAGCGCCCTCTCCAGAAAAGGAGGCGTTGCGTCTCTTGGCGGTCACCGCGGCTTCGTTCTATGAGCTCGCCGGCGCGGACGGACATTACACGGCCAAGGAAGACAAAGCGATTCGGTCGATCCTTGCCGAGATCAATCGCGCCTTGGGGACCGAGCTCGCGCCGCACGAACTGGCCTACCTGATCGACGACGCTTCGCGCATCGACCGCAGCATGGCGCGTCTGGCAACGCGGGTCCGTGAAAACCACAACCTCGCGCGCGCCGCTGTCGTCTGGCTCTGGCGCGTCGCCGTGTGCGACAGCGACGAGACATCCGCCGAGACCGAGAGCATCCGCGCTTTCGCACGGCATGCGGGGCTCTCGGACGAGGAGATGCGGCAAGCCTCGCTGCTCTTCAGCAGACAGGCCCTTCAAAATTCAAAACAGCCCGATCGCCACGCCTCCTGTTCCGTTCTGGGCATTCCCTATGACGCGGATGACGCGCAGATCAAAGCCGCCTATCATGCGTTAAGTAAAACTTACCATCCGGACAGACATGCGGATCTTGATCCCGCCATACGCGCGCTGACGGCCGAAAAATTCAGACAGATCAAAGACGCTTACGACGCTCTGTCCGGCGTAACGCCGATCGATTCCTTGTATGTCAGGGATGCCGACTCGGGACGGCTCAGACCCGCCGCCGCAGAAACCGTTGTGCGATGTTTCACATGCCAGCAGAAAATCCGTTTGCCCCTTTCGCACCTCCTTTCGGCACGTTGTCCCACCTGCCAAACCCTTCTGGCCTTCGAGCATGATCTGGCTGTGCAACTGATTTAACCCCTCACGACGCAAAAACTTCTATGCATCTTTTTCTCTACGGCCCTCCCGGCAGCGGTAAATCAACCATCGGCCACATCTTGGCTCGACGGCTGGATCTTCCCTTCATTGACCTTGACGCGGTGATTGTAAACACGGCCAAGCAAAAGATTCCGGATATTTTCGCCGGTGAAGGCGAGGCCGGTTTCCGCGCCCGCGAGACACGGGCCCTCAAAACCGTCATCGCCAACTCGCCCGCCGTCATCGGTCTCGGCGGCGGCGCACTGCTGAAAGCTGAAAACCGCGCTTTAGCTGAAGCCGCCGGAAAGATTCTTTTTCTGGAAGCATCCCTGGCCACACTTCAGTGCCGACTAAGCCGTTCGCCCGGCACACGGCCACTCATCCAAACGCAGCGCTCCGACTGTGCGCGACCGCTCCAAGCCGGACAGGGCAAACCGGTTGCTCAGCTTCTTGACGAACGCGCCGACCACTATGCGTCGTTTCCGTGCCGCGTGCGGGTGACCGACGTCTCTCCGGAGGAAACCGCCGATGCCGCCCAAGTCGCGCTCGGTTGTTTTCGAGTCTCTGGCATGGGTTCACCCTACACGGTATGCGTTGGCGACGGCGTGGTCGAGTCACTCGGCGCACGTTTTCGCGAACTCGGATGCGGCGACCGTACCGTGATCGTCGGCGACACCCACACGTTGCCTCTTTACGGTGAACGCGTCGCGGCCCTGCTGCGCGCACAAGGCATGGCCGTCTCGTTGATC
>CAZTDL010000369.1:0-4913 GCA_964612775.1 uncultured Lentisphaeraceae bacterium | reverse complement strand
TCTTGGGCGTGGATATCGCAGAACGGCAGCGAGGACGACGTCATCGCTTTCCTCAAAAGCGCCAATATTCATCGCCTCGATCTGGAAGAAATCGCTTGGCGTATGAAAGACAGGTCGTTTTTCAAAATGGTCACGTCGTTGCTGGAGAAGCGGCATGTGTATCACGACGTCTTGTGGTCGTACGGTCTTCTTCACAATGATCCCGCGACGATTCGCGAATATCTGCGTCATTCGCCGTTCGCCGACCGCTGCGGACTCTGCCTGAACTCAACGCTGTTGACGCTCAACCCCGTGGAACGGTTCGTTTATCAGCATCTTGAATATTCGCCTTTGGTGAATCCGCGCGCGCATCCGATCGGCGTGAATCGAACCCTATTGAATACGCCGTTCCGCGAACAGTATCAGCGCTTTATGAAGGTGCTGGGCTACAAGACGAAACCGGACGACGAGGACGCTTTGGCGACGGCCTGTTATTTGGCGTTGCAGGATCGCGTGGGTGAAGCGCTTACGTGGTTCGGACGCGTGGACCGTAAGGCGATTCAGGAACATCTGCAATATGATTATTTTGATGCTTATCTCTCGCTCTGCAAAGGGGATGTTGAAACGGCTCGCAAGTTAGCTAAGCGACACGAGCATGAGGGCGTGGACCGTTGGAGGGAGCGCTTTACGCAGGTGCTCGCTCAACTCGACGAGGCCGCCGGCGGCGCGGGCGCGTCAGGCAAAGATAATCGTGATCGGTCGCAAGGCGATCTTGCGGTGACCGAGCCTGTGTTGGAAATGCAGGTCGAGGCCGGACGTATTCGGCTCGATACCCGGAACATCGCGTCCTGTATGCTTAATTTCTATCCCATGGATATCGAACTGCTCTTCTCCCGCAGTCCGTTTCTCCAAGAAGGTGCGGCGCAGTTCTCCTATATCCGTCCTCTGCTGAGCCGCACGGTTGCGGTGCCTGTGGGGCAAGCCGGTGTGACGGTGGAGCTGCCGCCTGAATTCATGACGAGAAACGTGATGGTCGAGGCGCTGGCGTGCGGTGTTCGCAAAACGCAGGCTTATTATGCCAACACGCTGAATGTTCAGATGATTGAGAACTATGGTCAGCTTGCCGTGACCCACGCCGAAACCCGCAAACCTGTTTCTGGCGCCTATGTCAAGGTGTACGCTAAGATGCCGAACGGGAAAATCAAGTTTTTCAAGGACGGGTATACGGATCTTCGCGGGCGGTTTGACTATGCGTCACTGAATACTGACGAACTGGAAAATACGGAGCGTCTTTCTGTGCTGGTGTTGAGCGACGCGTTCGGTGCAGTGGTGCGCGAGGCCCCACCGCCCAAGCGGTGAACGGGTTGCGAATGACGGCCTTCGGCACGTAAGTTTTGCCCGGCGGGAGAATTATCTTCGGAATGAACGTCCCTTGGGGCCGTTATCGTCGCGCCGTGGTGCGGGCCTGCTCGGGCCGTCTCCGGTCCGGCCCCGCGGATCGTGCGGGCGTGCGTCGCGGCGCGTGTCGTCGCGCCGTGGTGCGGGCCTGCTCGGACCGTCTCCGGTCCGGCCCCGCGGATCGTGCGGGCGTGTGTCTCGTCGCGTGTCGTCGCGCCGTGGTGCGGGCCTGCTCGGGCCGTCTCCGGCCCGGTCCCTCGGATCGTGCGGGCGTACGTCGCGGCGCGTGTCGTCGCGTCGGGGCAGGGGGCGGCGTAACGGCTTTCTGTCGCCATCGCGCAGATGCGATGGCGGGGTCCGCGTGTCGCGATCCGGAATCGCGGGCGGATTGTTGATCGGCTTTTTGAGGGCTCGGATTTCGGCTTCCGAAAGTTCGCGCCATTCGCCGGGCTGCATGTTGGCGATTTTCAACATGGCGATTCGAACGCGGGTTAGGCTGAGAACCACGAGATGCGCGAGCGAGCACATTTTGCGGATTTGGCGGTTACGGCCCTCGGACAGAGTGAATGCCAGTCTGTGCGTGTTGTCGCGTCCGACCTTCAGCACCTCCACTTCGACCGGCCTGATCACGTAGCCGTCAATCTCCATACGCGAACGCAGCAATTCGATCTTGCTTTCATCCAAATACCCCGCTACACGGGCAATATACGTTTTGGTATGCCCATATCGCGGATGCGTCATGCAGTTGGTGAGCTCACCGTCATTGGACATCAGCAGCAGTCCTTCGCTCTCTTTGTCGAGACGTCCGACCGGCACAAGCCGCTCGGTGAAGTCCTCCCGGATCAGATCGCAGACGGTTTCGCCGCGCGAATTATCCGCTGAGCAAATGAGACCGCGGGGTTTGTAAAGCAGGATGGTGCGGGTCGGCTCGGTTTGCTTGGATAACAGTTCTCCGCGCACGCAGATGTCATCTTTCTGGGTGTCGACACGGAAGCCGGGCTCAAAGACGGATTTCCCGTTAACGAGGACTTCACCCGCAGCGATCATGTCCGCCGCATGCCGGCGAGAAGCGACGCCGCGGTGCGAAAGCACGTTTTGCAGACGCTCGCCTTTAGAGGCCTCATCGTTTTTTTGCGGTGTTGGAGCGGGACTGGATATGGTATGATCACGACTCATTTATGGGACTTTCCGATCGCACGTACATGCAGCCCGGTTATTCTCCGGGCAAAGGGACACCAAGCAGGTGGCAGCGGCTTCGTTTTTGGCTCTGGCTGCTGTTTCACAGGCGCCGATAGTAGCCGGAACGGTATGCGGCGGTCAAGCGAACGATCTTTTCAGACAAAGAAATCACAGAAGGCACCGATGAAAACCGTTCAAAAACAGACGGCGGCTTTTCATATCGGGATGATGCTTTTCGTAATTCCTTGCCGCATTTGCCAGAACGGCCAGACTCTCCGTCGAAGGGATAAACGCTGTCTGCTTCCTGCAATTCCCCGAACCCATCGTTCGGCACGGTGTCAACACCTGTAAAAAGGGATTGAAAGCGGCGGCAAAAGTTTGCTACACTTATCAACAAATTAAGACGCAAAGTCTTGGTTTTGTTAGGGTTATGACACTCTTTGCCAGAGTGGCGAAATGGCAGACGCAGCGGACTTAAAATCCGCAACGGGGTTAAACCCGTGTGAGGGTTCGAGTCCCTCCTCTGGCACCAGACAGGACGTGTTTAACTGCGGTCTTGCCTCTCCCTCCGGGCTCCGACTTTCGGTCACGCATGCTTATCCGGCGATGGAGCCGTATAGCGTGTTCCCTTGTATTTGACGGGGATAAAAGGTGCATAACTTGCAGTGATGATCGCGGGACACGCCGTCGACCAGACAATGCAGGTATTCGCCGCTCCAGCCGCAGGCTTGACCTTCCCGATTAAAATATTCAACCAGAAACTCGACGGGTTTATTCAAGAAACGTTGGGCGAAAATGGCGCGTTTTGTTTCTCCCAACGCGATCAGATGCCGGGTACGTTCTCTGCGTTCGGGAATACGGATCTTTCCGCTGAAGTCGCAGGCCGGTGTTCCCTGCCGCTCGCTGTAGGAAAAGACATGGAGTTTGCTGAAGGGAAACGCCTTCACGAGTTGGACGGTGCGTTCAAAGGCCTCGTCCGTCTCGCCGGGAAACCCGCAGATGAAATCGGCCCCCAACGCCAGATCCGGTATCTGTTCCAAAGCTCGGCAGAGGGTGGCCGTTATCTCCTCGACGGTGTAACGCCGCCCCATACGGGAAAGAATGCCGTTGTCGCCGCTCTGGAGAGGCAGATGAAGAAAATGGCAGATCGTTGGCGTTTGCGCCATGAGCGCTACGACGTCGCTCTCGACCGTGCCGGGTTCGATAGAGCCAAGGCGCAGGCGTCCTAAGCCCGGCAGCGCGGACAAGGCTGCGAGCAAATCGACGACATTGCGTCCGCCATCCGCATAGCACGCGATGTTGCAGCCCGTGACAACGATCTCATGAAATCCCGCGCCGATGAATGCCTGCGCGTCTTGCAGGCAGGTTTCGAACGGGCGGCTTCGCGGGAGGCCGCGCGTGTGCGGCACGATGCAGTATGAGCAGAAGAAATCGCATCCGTCCTGAATTTTCAGCGAGGCGCGCTTCGTGGTGTGAAGGGGCACCGGCGGGGCTGAGCACATGGCTTGGCCGACATGCTGCGCGACGAGAGAAACCAATTCGTTTTTTTTCTCGCGTGTGACGAGGAGATCAACGCCCAGTTCGTTCAGCGTTTCGGGCCGGACCGCCTCGACCGCACAGCCGGTCAAGACCAAAAGGGTGTCGGGTTCTTTCTTGCGGATGGCGCGAATCAGCTTCAGGCCTTCGTTTTCGGCGGACTGCGTTACCGCGCAGGTGTGAAAGATCACGATGTCGGCGGGAGAGCCAAACGGCACACGCTCAAAACCCGCGGCTACGAACGCGGCCTCAAACTGCGCGGTCTCGGCCCTGTTCAGGCGGCAACCGAAGGTTTTGAATGCGACCGTCATAGGGCGAAGCGTTCCGCCTATGTGAACAACGAGGTTGAGATGTAGCGTTCGCCCGAATCCGGCAAAATCGCGACGATCAGTTTGCCGGCATAGGCCTCTTCGGCGGCCAAGACCAAGGCCGCGACGACGGCCGCACCGCTCGAAATGCCGGAGAGAAGACCTTCCTCCTTCGCCAAGCGGCGGGACATTTCAAGGGCTTCCTGCGTGCTGATGGGCAGGATGCGATTGATGAGCGAGAAGTCAACCACGGTCGGGATGAAATTGGCGCCGATCCCTTGGATGCCATGGGTGCCCGACTTCAGAGGCCGTCCCGATTTTCGCTGGGTCAGCAGGGGGCTTTCCGCGGGTTCGACAGCGACGATCTGAACGGGGGCGCCGATGTTCTTGAACGCCCGGCCTATGCCGACTAGCGTGCCGCCCGTTCCGACGCCCGCAACGACTGCGCCCACTTGCCCGTCGGTTTGCGCCCAGATTTCGGGGCCGGTGGTGCGTTCATGGATCAGCGGATTG
>CAZTDL010000368.1:0-4929 GCA_964612775.1 uncultured Lentisphaeraceae bacterium | reverse complement strand
GAGCGTCTGCCCCTTCGCGCGCACCGCGTTGGGGAACACTTCGCTGATGTAAACCCAGATCACCGCTCCCTGACCGAACGCGTGACAGATGATGTAGCCGACCAGCAGAAAAATGAGCCACCCGTGGTGCGCCGTGCCGTTGAACAGCCACGCCACACCTCCCAAGCACGCCCCCGTACCCACCGCGCCCCACAGCAGCAACGGCCGACGCCCGGCGGAGTCGATGATCGCCATACCCACGAGCGTGGCGACAAGATTGGCCACGCCGATCACCACCGCCTGGCCGTCGCCCGACACCTTGTCAAACCCCGCCATCGTGAAAATCGGATTGAGATAATACATAAGCGCGTTGATGCCATCGAGCTGGTTAAAAAACGCCACGGTGAACGCGAGAAAAATCGGCTTGGCGTGGGCGCGGCAAAAAAGCGGCACCGTCTTGTTGCGTCGCTCCTCATGAAGCGACTCGCGAATCGACGCGACCAGCGCCGCCACATCGGACGTGCCGAGTGTTTTCAGCACGGCGGTCGCCTCGGTTTCCAAGTCCCGCATCATCAGCCAGCGCGGGCTGCGCGGAATGCGGAAAAGCAAAACGAAGAAGGCCAGCGCGGGCAAGGCCTGCACGCCCAATTTCCAGCGCCATTCGTCCGAACCCAAAGACAGCGCTCCAAGCGCAAAGTTCGACAGAAACGCCAACAGCACGCCCAGCACGATATTCACCTGAAAGAACGCCACCAGCCGCCCGCGCCACACCGCCGGAGAAATCTCCGCCAGATAGAGCGGCCCCAACACCGACGAGGCACCCACAGCGACGCCGCCGATCAGTCGGAAAGCGATCAGCGAGGACAGATTCCACGCCAGACCGCATCCGACGGCGCAAATCAGATAGAGCAGTCCCGTCACCTTCAGCGAATCGCGGCGCCCCCACAGATCGCCCGGTTTCGCCGCAACCAATGCGCCGATCACCGTTCCGATCAGCGCGGACGCGGTTACGAACCCCTGTTGGAAACCGGTGAGTGTGAAAAGCGCCTTCAACTGTTCCTGGCAGCCGGAAATCACCACCGTATCGAAGCCGAAGAGCAGCCCCCCCAACGCCGCGACCGCTGCGCACAGAATCACCGTCGTGTTCATTCCATCGTTATTTTTCATTTCGCACGCTTTCTCGAGTTATTCAGTACAGCGTTACCAGCGTCCCCATCGGCGTCGCCGTCAACACGATGTCGTTCGTCCGTGCGGCGAGACGGATGCGATATCCGTTCGGGATCCCCGTTACCGCCCAGCTGGACAAATTCGCTTCGCCGGCCAGTGACTCGAACGTAAACAACGTCGTCTGCCGCGGCGGCTGTGTTTCGACCAATGAGATCTGAACGGCGTTCATTCCTTGCAATGTCAGTGTACCGGCAATATGCACCACATCGGAAACGGCCGCTGTGCAAGCGAAGACGTTGGTGACGCCTGCCGCCAAAACCAATCCTCCGTCAACCGTCAATGAACCGATCACCGTGTCGGCGTCTCCGGGCGTCAGTCGTCCCGTCACCGTCAGTGTGCCTCCCGTCACCGTGCCGCTGCCGCCCAGCGCGGCAACCGTCTGACGAACGCCGCTCAGATCCATGACGGCACCCGCGCCAACACGCAACGCGGTTCCCTCAGGGAGAGAAGAATTGCCAAGTCCGAGGGTGCCCAGCGCAGCGACCTCCGTCGCCGACAAGGCCCGATTTGCAATCAGGATGTCGTCCACCCAACCTTTGAAATAGGCGTCGCCGATCGTTCTGCCCACAACGAAGTCGCCCGCCGCGATATTGAGTCCGGTCGGCGTTCGCGACGCCCGGCTTATCCCGTCGAGATAAAGCGTTTCGGTCGTTCCGTCCCACGTGCCGACAACCGAGTGCCACCCATCCGTGAAACTGCCGCTCGACAGGCTCGCGCCCATATCGTTGGCCCACCAATAATTCCAAACGCCATTGTATGAGGTTGACCCGTTCAACCGGAAATTATTGCATTGGCTCGCCTGCGTTATTCCATAGCCGATCCAACCGCCGGCCAACGAACAGTTTGTCGCGGCATGGATGTACGCCGCCACCGTATAGGGCGCCGCCCCCGTAGGAACGCCGGACGGAAACAGCCCAGAAGCCATACCGAGTTTGGATGCGCCATCCAAATAGAGCGCGCCGCCGAACTTGCCGTTGGCGCTGTACTGGCCCCCCCCCCGTCGCTATGAGCGTATTCGTTTGGGAACTGCCGTCCAATCCCAAGTTTTCCGCATCGTTAAAGGCGTAATACGCCACCGTGCCATCGGGCAAATAATCCAATTTCAGCGTGCCGCCCGAAACCGCGGTTTCTCCGGCATAGGTCATCGCGTTCTTGAGAATGGCCGTGCCCGTTCCGCTCTTGGTCAGCCCGCCGCCACCGCCGATCACCGCGCTGATCGAACAGGTGCCGGTCAGCACCGTGGAATGGGCCGCCAGCGTACCGTTCGCGATCCCGCCGCCGCCGACCGTCACCACGCCGTTGGTGACCGTGAGCCCGCCGAGATCATAACTGCCGCCCGCCACGACAACCGCCCCTGTACTCGGCAGAGCGTTCGCCACGCCAAGCCGCAACACGCCGTTGCTGATCACCGTCCCGCCACAATGCGTGTTGGCATTGGACAAAACCAGTGTGTCGCTCCCCACCTTGGACAGCGTCAGATTGCCGCCGATCACGCCCGTAAAAGGCGTGCTTCCGCCCTTTTTCACCGTTAAGGTCGACAACGTCCCGCGATTCGTAATGACGAGCGGGCAGGCTGAATTCTGATACAATTCCCCGATCATCTGACTGAATCCGTTCAGGTCGAGCGTGCCGCCGTTCGCATCGTTCGCCCGGACAAGCACATTGGTGGGCAAAGCATGGTCGAGGCCCAACCGGAGCGTGCATTTTCCCCAAAAACCAACCCCGCTGAACACATTATTTCCCACATCAAGCTGAACGAATCCGCTGCCTCCGGGATAAATATACTGATTCGTCAGCAGGATCGGAACGTTCTCAATCTTCAGCACACCGGCCGATCCGAACGACATCCCACCGTTCTTCCCGACGATACCTCGGGTAATCCGAAGCGTGCTGCCAGAGGCCGTATCGATATGCGAGTTGCCCGACACGGTATCGACGGTAATTAACGCATCCCATGTGTTATCCCCCGCCGTGCTTTTCATATTGTAAGAATACGAGGGCCGCTCTTCTTTGAGCGTCAGCGGATTCGTCACCGTGATGTTTCCGCTCACTTCCAATTTCGGGTAACCGCCTGCGGCGACCGTTACCGGCCCGGACCCCAGCGCCTGCCCGTGCGTGATCGCCAGAACGCCGGTCACGACCAACGTTCCCCCGCCGTAGCTGTTTGCGCCTGTCAATGTCATCGTTCCCGCGCCCTCTTTGAAAAGGCCGCCCGAACCGCTGATTTTCCCGCCCAGGTTCAGGCTGTTGACCGCGCAGAACACGGCATTGGTCGCAAGGACGATGTCGTTGTTGACGGTCGCCGTTTTGCCGCTGACATTGGTCACCGCAGGCAACAAGGCGCCGCTGTTGACAAAGGAGAGTTGATTCCCCGTCAGAGTCACCGTGCCCGCGCCGAAATTGATTCCTCTGAGCGCGAACGGCGTCGCGGAAAAATCGTTGTTCGCCGTATACGTTCCCGTGTTGACTCCGAAAGTCAGAACGGTGTCCGAGCTTCCGCCGTTCGCCGGCACCGCAGGCGACCAATTCGCCCCGCTCCAGTCCCGAACGCTTACGGTCGTGTTGGTCCACATATAGATCTCCTGTCCCTGAACGCCAAACGTCAGTACAGCCAGCATGATCGCACAAGCACAGCCTCTCTTTTCAATCGCTTGAGTCATCACCATGACACGCTCCTTTTGCCGTTTGTTATCGACAAGATTCATTGAAGGAATATTGACACCTTGCAGACAAAAGTGCTACCGTAAAACTATCAATTTGTAATAAAGCTGTATTATCAACTTGAGGTGTGCCGTACGGCGAAACGACAAGGAACCAGAATGACATCGACCGACCCCGCCGACTTCAGCCTTCTGCCGAAACATCAGCAGATATTCGAAACGCTCAAAAACGAAATCCGTTCCGGCAAGTACGACGCGCGCCGACGTCTGCCGAGCGAGGCTCAACTCGTGCGCCGTTTCGGCATCTCACGTCCGACCGTTTCCCGCGCGCTGCGCGACCTGAAGGCCGCTGGATTTCTTGATCGGCGTCCCGGTTCAGGAACCTATCTGAATCCCGCGTCGCGACCGGGCAGCGGTTACTTCGGCATGATCATCCCCAGCTACGGAACGGCCGAGATTTTCGCGCCCGTCTGCGCAGAGATCGCGCTTCGCAGCCAACAGGCAGGCTACACGCTTTTGTGGGGAGACTCCTCGGCCACGGACTTAGAAACGCGTGCGAATCAAGCGCTTGAACTGTGCCGTCAATACATCCGTCAAGGTGTGGCAGGCGTTTTTCTCGAACCGCTTGAACTCATTCCGGGGCACGAAGCGATCAATCAGGACATTCTGCGCACGCTGACCGAAAACAGCATTCCGACGGTGTTGATTGACCGCGACATCGTCTGTTTCCCAGACCGCAGCGTTTACGATCTGGTCGGGATCGACAATCTCAGCGCCGGTTACCGCGTCGCGCAGCATTTGATCAAGAACGGTGCGCGCCGTATCACGTTCGTTTCTCGCCCCGGCTCCGCGCCCACCGTGTTACAGCGCATCGCCGGTGTTCACGATGCGCTGTTGAATGCCGGCATTCACTGGAATCCCGACCAGATCGCCTACGGCAATCCCGACGATGCGACATTCGTCCGCAGCATCGTAGGCAAATCTGCCAAACAGCGGCCCGACGCGTTTATCAGCGCCAACGACGCCACCGCCGCACGGCTCATGGTGACACTCGGCACGCTCG
>CAZTDL010000367.1:0-4936 GCA_964612775.1 uncultured Lentisphaeraceae bacterium | reverse complement strand
CCCCGCTTTCTTGAACTTACTTTGGTAGGCCCATTGCCACTTGTATTCAAATTTCGCGGTGTCAAGCGGTTCATAGTTGGCCGTGTCCATGTAGTTCACGCCTGCTGCAAGGCATGCATCCATGATGTGCAGGTCCTGATAGGGCAATGCCACGTTGATGACGAGATCCGGCTTATGTTTCTTGAGCAACGCAACCGTTTGCGGAACGTTATCAGCGTCAACTTGCGCAGTGGTTACCTTGCGGGGTAACCGCTTGGCAAGCGCGTCGCATTTTGCTTTTGTACGGGAGGCGATCACGATGTCGGTGAAAACTTCGGGAACTTGCGCGCACTTGTGGACAACAACCGAGCCGACGCCACCAACTCCGATGATAAGAACTTTAGACATATGGGTATTCCTTTGGGTGAGAGTCTGTTGAAATGCTGAACTTTTCGAGGGCGCGAAAATGATGCCAACGCTCCACAAAATCGATAGCCAACGTTATTATTGTTCAAAGTAGGTGTAGCCACGCAGGCCGTTGTCATATGCGGCAAGGATCACGCGTCGCTCGGCCGGCGTGATCCTTTTGGCTTTGACGGCTTCTTCGGCAAGCGCACGGAATTGCTCCATGAGCCGTTCCGGACGATGCTCGACATAACTCAATACGTCGCCGACCGAGTCGCCTTGCAATTCTTGGACATAATCGATATCGCCATCCTCGTCGACCTGTACGCTGACGACATTGGTGTCTCCGAAAAGGTTGTGAAGATCGCCGAGGGTTTCTTGATAGGCTCCCACAAGAAAGGCCGCCAGCATATAGGGCTCGCCGCGGTGCAGGGTGTGGACGGGCAGGACTGACTTGACGTCATGCTGGTCGATGAAGTTGTCGATGCGACCGTCGCAATCGCAGGTGATATCTGAGAGGCATGCCAAACGCGTTGGTTTCTCCGACAGACGGTGGATCGGCATGATCGGAAAAAGTTGATCGATAGCCCATGCATCCGGTAGCGACTGAAAGACGCTGAAATTACAATAATAGACGTCGGCGAGCAAAGTATCAAGGCCCAGCAGGTCTTTGGGAACCGTCTTGAGGCCGGGAAGCAGCTCACGGATACGTGTGAGAATATACCAGAAAAGGCAGTCGGCGGCTGCATGCTGGCGCAGCGTGATGTCGCCGTGCTTGAAGGCTTTCTGGATTTCCTCGCGATAATAAAGGGCGTCGTTGAATGATTCCTGAAGGTTTTTGAGGCTCAGCGTGCGTGAGACATACATCATGTTTTCGAGCGCTTCGGGACGGGGTTCTGGGATATTTTCCGGAATATCTTTCTCCTCATAAATCGCCGCGTCGAGCACGTTAATGAGCAAAACGGAGTAATAGCCGATGAGTGATCGCCCCGATTCGCTGATCACTGTCGGATGTGGAATTTCCGCTTCGTTGCATGCGGTCATGATACCTTCGATCACGTCGGCACAATACTCCGAAATATCGTAGTTGGCACTACTGGCGAAATTGGTGTGAGACCCGTCGTAATCGATGGCCAGTCCACCTCCGATATCGAAAATGCCCATGCGTGCGCCTTCTTTGACGAGACCGACATAGAAACGAGAGGCTTCTTTGACCGCGTCGCGGATTTCACGAATATTGGGCACCTGCGAACCTAGATGATAATGCAGCAGTTCCAGGCAATCGAGCATGTTGGCTTCACGTAACGTGTCGACGGCATCGATGACCTGCGAAGGGGTTAAGCCGAAGACACTGCGTTCGCCGCCGGATTCCGACCATTTGCCGCCCACGCGACTGGATAGTTTGACGCGGATGCCGATACGGGGACGGATTTTCAATGCAACCGCACGTTCAAGAGTTAGAGCAAGTTCGTCGGATGTTTCTATAACGAGAATCGTCTGGAGGCCCATTTTGAGAGAGGAGAGCGCAAGATCAATAAATTCGGCGTCCTTATATCCGTTGCAAATGAGAAAAGCATCAGGATCGCGCATATAGGCTAACGCCGCGATTAATTCGGCTTTGGACCCGGCTTCGAGTCCATGGTGAAAGGGTGCCCCGAATGTAACCACATCATGAACCGCTTCCTGCTGCTGATTGACCTTAATGGGAAAGACGCCACGGTAAACATTCTGATAGGCGTAATCCGTAATGGCTTTTTGAAACGATTCGTTGATGAGTCGAATACGGTCTCCGAGTAGGTCGCTGAAACGCAACAACAACGGCAAACTCATGTCGCGGTCATGAAGACCCTCCACGATATCGCATAATTTAACGCTTACCGTCCCCTTAGCGTTTTTCAGGTTGACGGCCACTTTCCCATCGTCGGTGACCTTGAAATAGCCTTGGCCCCATGCGCCGATCCCGTAAAGCTCGGCACTTTTTACGCTGTTCCAGCCATCCAACGCGTCCAGCAGGTTTTGCGACATTTCGGGTTTTCCCTCCTCCATCACATTACAGAACGGCCGTTTTCTGGTGCGCCCCGTTTAACGCACTGATACGGCAAAAAAGGTATGCGCGAAACATGCCAAACCTAGGCCGAAAGTGCAATAGAAAAACGTGGCGATATAGAGGGATTTGGCTTAAGTTTGAAATAGCGTTTTCATCTTTGAAGTAGCAGGCAAAGAAATCGACGCCAGCGAAAAAAGCAAGTCTTCTGCCGATTGGACGAGAGCAAGAAAACGCATGCGGTTTGGAAGTGCCATTTTAAGGTGGGTTGCGTATAATGCGCACTCATATGACCGATTATTCGAAGTTGTTGAATGAGGCGCAGTGCGAGGCTGCGACGGCGGGGGACGGCCCCTTACTGGTCCTCGCTGCGGCGGGTACAGGCAAGACTCGCACGCTCGTTTACCGGGTGGCCTATCTTGTTGAACGGGGGGTCGTGCCCGACAGTTTGCTCTTGCTGACTTTTACGAACCGGGCGGCACGGGAGATGCTTGAACGCGCGAAAGAGGTCGCCGGCGATGCTGTCGGCAACCTTTGGAGTGGTACTTTTCACCATATCTGCAATCGATGTCTCAGAAGATTTGGTGATCGTCTTGGCTACCCGAATGATTTCACCATCCTTGATCGCGACGATTCACGCACACTGATCGACCAGTGTATTAAGGATGCCGTGCTCAACAAAAAAGAGTTTCCCAAAAAAGATGTGATTGGTTCGCTTATAAGTACCGCCGCTAATCGCGCCTGCGACATAGAGGATATTTTGGAGGATAGCGTTAGCGAGCTAAAAGTCGATCCGATGGAGATCGTTAAGGTCTCTAATCTGTACGCGGAGCGTAAGCGCGCGATGGGGGCGATGGATTTCGACGACCTTCTTGTAAACGGACTGCGCCTGCTCGTGGAGCATGAACAGGTTCGCGATTTCTATCAAAACAAATTCAGACATGTGTTGGTTGACGAGTATCAGGACACCAATCTCTTGCAGGCTAAGATGGTCGATATCTTGGCGGCCGTGAATCGGAACGTGATGGCGGTCGGCGATGACTTCCAGTGCATCTATTCGTGGCGCGGGGCCGATTTTCGGAACATCATGGATTTTCCAAAGCGTTGGGACGGGTGCCGCATCGTCAAACTGGAACAGAATTACCGCAGCGTACCGGAAGTGCTTGAGGTGGCGAACGCTTGCATCAAGGGAAACCCCGAACAGCTTCAGAAAACATTGCGGCCTACCCGTAAGTCGCATCATAAACCGCAGGTTTATTTTGTGCGCGATGGCGATGAGCAGGCGATAGCCCTCTTGGGGTTGATTCGTCGTTATCAGGAAGACGGCTATAATCTTCGCGACATGGCGGTGCTCTATCGCGCGCATTTCCATTCGATCGAGTTTCAAATGATGCTTGGCCGCGCACGTTTGCCGTATGTCATTACATCCGGTATCGGTGTATTTGAACAGGCCCACGTAAAGGATGTCGTGGCCTTTTTACGCGTGTGCGAAAACCGTTCGGATAATATGGCTTTTGCCCGACTGCTGGGATTGTTGAGCGGCGTAGGCGAGAAGACCGTAGAGTCGCTCTGGGTTAAGTTAGGGGGGCAATTCGATACGCGCGATCCCGCGCAGCGGGCGAAATTGTCTGCGGCTCTTAAACCGGCGGCACGTGGCCAATGGCAGGAAATAGACCGTTTGTTTGAAGAGTATCACCGTGAGAATCTTTCCGAATCCGGCGGCGAGATTGTTCAGCGGTTTTGCGATATGTTCTATGATACCTACTTGGCGCGCGTGTACGATAACGGCGATAAGCGTGAGGAGGATATTCGCGAGTTGGCGCTGCAAATCAATAAGAGCGGTGGGGGGGTTGCGGGTTTTCTCCAAGAGGTTGCTTTGTTGACCAATGTGGATCACGAATATGATAAAATGGCCCGTGATCATTCGGATATGATCCATCTGAGTACCGTGCACCAGGCCAAGGGCTTGGAGTGGCCGGTGGTCTTCGTGATCTGGGCTTCGGAAGGCATGTTCCCCTCCAGCCGCTCAATGGGGGAGACGGAGGATGATGCTGAGGAGCGCCGTCTTTTCTATGTGGCGGTGACACGGGCTAAAGATGAATTGGTGATGTGCGCACCCGAGATGCGCCGAACGCGCGACGGCGGCGTTTTTTATTGTAAGCCATCCCGTTTCATTAAAGAATTGCCTCGCGGATTAACGCGCGAAAGTTTTGGCTTCCGCAATTATTGATGGTCTCGCTGTTGCAGATGCTGTGAATGACCAAACGCAAAATCAGACAACATGGTTAATCGGGATATCTCTGTAAACATCCATGCGTATACTTTAGCATCCTGTTGACGATTCGTCTGCTGTCGCGTAACAAATGGCGTTTTCTGTCGCATAAAGAGAGTGGATGGTTTACATTGGTTTCCATCCTGAACACGTCGTAAAACGGTAACTGAGTGAACGGACTGAATGGAATGAGATGGTGGATTTATAATCTGTTGTTTGCCGTCGTGTATGTGGTG
>CAZTDL010000366.1:0-4954 GCA_964612775.1 uncultured Lentisphaeraceae bacterium | reverse complement strand
CCAGCCGCAGGGGTATGCGCTGATCACATATGGTTACTTTTTCTTTCTCAACGAGGAAGCGGCCACAGCCTTTGGCGAACGCGTCCTTTCGGTAGCCGACCGACTGCCTGAAACGGACATCGGACCGCTCATGAACGAACTGGCGCTGGGCGTCCAGCAAGTGAACGAGCAATATGAATTAGCCGAACGTTGTTTTCGCGTTATTCTGCAAAGAGTCAAAGTCCCTGCGATTCGCGCTGCCGCCGCGCTCCACTTCGGCGGAATGCTGAACCTCTGCCTCAACCGGCCTCAAGAAGCCCGTGAGATTCTTAACGGCATCAAACGATCAGACCTGATCGACTGGGAACAGCGGTTGTTGGACATCTATTTGGCAGATACGGCGATGGTGCTGGACGATGTCGCCTCAGCGCAAAAACTTTATGCCGCCATCCCCCGACAATCCGCGCTCATCACAGGAAACGGGGTGGATCGAAAAACGTTGTTCGATTATAATAGCCGTTACTTTCGGATACAGAACCTGCTCAGTCAAGGTCTCTACCGAGAAAGCTTACCTGAGGTGGACATGCTCGAATGGGAAATCCCAGAGGAGCGGGCCTCCCCACGCATGAATCTTCTAAAAGTTCAAGCGCTCATAGGCAATAACCAGCCGCGCAAAGCGATCGTCTGTTTGCAACGCGCATTGCTTGCGGAAGTCGATGAGACTTACACGCCCAAACTGCGCTTGGAACTGGCTAAATTGTGTTTGGCAGGAAACAAGTTCATCCAGGCCGAGCATCAGATCGCACTGATCCGCAAGGAGAGTCCATGGACACAAGAAGAGGTTGAGGCGCGAAAGCTGTTGGGCACGATAGAACGGAAAATCGAGGAGGCTATGCCATGAGAAAAGCAAGCGGACTCATTGTTGCCATCGTGATGTGCCGTATCATGGCTTTCGCAACGGGTGAAGATGATTTTCTTCGACCTGTCGGATTGCCCCCCAAGGCCAAGCCTCAAATGCGGCAGGGCGGCGAAGCCCTGCCGCCGCTGCCGCTTCCCGCAACCCCTTTGCGGCGTTCCGAAAAAAAACGACCGCCCAGTCCCTCCACATTGATCGGCAAAGTTATCTGGGGCTCTTATCTTGATTACACGTGGGAGAATGGACAGATCACGCGGGTGTTCGACTGGAACATGGTTCCAGCAGATTGCCAGTCGCTATTGCGCGCCTCCTACAAACACCTGAATCTGGACTACAAAGTTGAGACAACCGGCCTCAAGGGATTTAACGCTACGCCCGCCGAGATCCCCGTCCTCTATTTCTCAGGCGGTCGTTCGCTCAACCTCAGAGATGAGGAGCGCGAGTCTCTCCGCCGATACCTGTTGGCCGGCGGCATGATCTGGTTCGATTCGGTTGTAGGATCTCCCTATTTCTACAAGTCGGCTCTTTCGGAGCTCCAGCTCATCTTGCCCGAAACGCAGATTCGCAGACTGCCGAAAGACCATCCGATCTTTCACATGGTCGACGACACGGTAAAAGTCAAAACCAAAGGTAAAAGCGACGTGATGCCCGTGCTTGAGGGTGTGTATATCGGTTCACGCGTTGCCGCCGTCGTATCGCCATACGGTTTGGGTGCGGGCTGGGATAACACCGCGCCCGACCTGATCAAGCAGGCTGAGTACTATGACCACCCCTCTTCCCTGCGCCTTGGTCTGAATCTCGTGGCCTACGCCATGGGCTATTTTCGAGTGGCGCAGTCTCACGCAAAAGCGCAGATTTTCAGCGAGGAGGATTCGCAGGCCAATACCGACCCTGTCGTCTTTGCTCAGATTCGCACTTCCGGTGTATGGAATACCGAGCCCGGCGGCGCAAACAACTTGCTTCGTTTCATGAAAAAAACCTGAGCGTTAAAGCAAACTACTTCACTCGCACCGTCAAGCTTGACGCCGACCCTCTGGCCAATTACAGTTTTCTCTACCTTTCAGGCATCAGCGACTTCGCCTTCGATGATGCTGAAGTCACGGCATTGCGCACATATCTGTTAGGCGGAGGTTTTCTGCTCATCGACAATTCGCTCGGCCTTGACGAATTCGGAGCGGCGGTTTATCGCGAAATGCGCAAGGTTATCTCCAATGCCGTTTTCGAGAAAATCGGAGCTGACCACGCCGTGTTCCAACAAGGTCCCTTCAAAGTGGACTCGGTCCGATTCACGCTGGCCGCCCGCGCAAAATATCCGACGCTCACATTTCCCGTCCTCGAAGGCTTGAAGGTGTCTGACCAAGTCAAAGTGATTTACAGCCCATTCGACATGGCCGCCGGCTGGCAAGGTGACGACCATCCGCTCGCCTACGGCTATGAACCCGGCGATTCTCTGCGCCTCGGGGCTAATCTGATCACATACTGCCTCACCCACTGATCGAATCAATGCTATCCTCACTCGCCGCGTTGAATTTCTGCTGAGCTCAACACAAATTAAGGATTCAAATGACCGAATCACTACCGGAAAGAATCAAAAGTATTGCCATCGCCCACAACGCCATTAAAGCGGAAATAGGCAAAGTGATCGTCGGACAAGAAGAGGTAATTGATCAGGTACTGATCGCCATCCTCTCCAGAGGGCACTGCCTCTTGCTTGGTGTGCCGGGTCTCGCCAAAACATTGCTCGTGCGCAGTTTGGGCAACGTGCTGGATCTCTCTTTCAACCGTGTCCAGTTCACCCCCGACTTGATGCCTTCCGACATCACCGGCACGGAAATTCTCGATGAGGAAACAGGAGGGAGTCATCGCAACCTGCGGTTTGTGCCTGGCCCCGTTTTCACGAACCTGCTGCTAGCGGATGAGATCAACCGCACGCCTCCGAAAACCCAAGCGGCACTGCTGGAGGCCATGCAGGAGAACGTCGTCACTACCGGCGGTAAGACATTTCCTATCCCGCAGCCTTTTTTTGTGCTCGCAACGCAGAATCCAATCGAGCAGGAAGGCACGTATCCGCTGCCCGAAGCGCAACTTGATCGTTTCATGTTCCTCGTGCGCATGGATTATCCGCAACGCAACGAGGAAGTCCAGATTCTGCGGCAGACCACGGCCAACCGAGAAGTCAAGCTGAACCGCATGGTAAACGGCGTTGCCCTGATCGAGCTGCAACGCTGCGTGCGCGACATCCCAGTCAGCGACCATGTACTCTCTTACTGCATCGGCCTCGTTCGAAACACCCGTCCCTGCGAACCCAATGCGCCCGACTTCATCAAAACGAACCTGAATTACGGTGCAGGACCGCGTGCCGGACAGTATCTGGTCCTCGCCGCCAAAGCCAGCGCCGCCCTTGAAGGACGCATCAACGTCAGTTGTGCCGATGTCCGCCGCAACGCACATTCCGTGCTGACCCATCGCATCGCGTGTAATTTTCATGCGACGGGCGAAGGCATCGATGCCACGCAGATCATCGACCGACTGCTTAACAGCGTTCCCGAACCCGACAGCGTCGGCGTTTAGCCGTTCAAGCCAATCCCGCATGCTTGTCCTCATTTATCCTTATGCCTTCTTCCACTCACACCTCTCTACTAACCCCGCACACGCTCGATGCGTTGAAAAACCTTGAACTCGTTGCGCGCGCGATGGTAGAGGGATCGCTGACCGGACTGCATCGCTCGCCCTATCACGGATTCTCGTCCGAGTTCTCAGAATACCGAAAATACTGTCCCGGCGACGCCGTCAAACATGTTGACTGGGTGGCCTATGCCAAAAGTGACCGGTATTATGTCAAGCAATACGAGGATGAGACCAACACGCGCACCTACATCGTGCTGGACCAATCCGGTTCGATGGGCCTCGGCAAGCCCAAGTCCCACAAATTTAACTACGCCTGTTATCTGGCCGCCGCATTTGCCTATCTGATGCAGCGTCAAAAAGATGCCGTAGGGCTTTTCACATATACGGATAAAATCGAATCCTACTTCCCCGCCAAAGGCTCACGGCTGCACATGCTGAGTTTGCTCGCGCACATAGAATCGCTGGTGCCTGCGGGCCGGTCGGATGCTGCGCCCTGTTTTCATCGCATTGCCGAAGAGGTTCATCGCCGCTCCATTGTTCTTATTTTTTCTGATTTCTTCGACATGAACCCCACGTTCATTAACAGTCTACTTCACTTCCAACACAAAAACTGTGAAGTCATCCTATTCCAAATATTGGATTCAACGGAAACTCAATTCCCGTTCCGAGGTCTCATCGAATTTCGCGACATGGAAACCGATGAGTCGATGGAAGTGGAGAGCGAGGACTGTCGCGTTGCATATCTCGCCGACCTAACAGCCTACATCCATCACATAAAACGCGTGTGCGGACGAATGAATATGAGCTTTGAAACGCTGAACACCGACACGCCCTTCGATCGCGCCCTCCTCGCCTACTTCCACAAACGGGAGCGGCTGTTCTAATGACATTCGGCAATCCAATCTTCTTGTGGGGTCTGCTGGCCGTACCGCTGCCGATCCTGCTCCATCTTTTTTTCCGTCGCCGCAAAGCCTATATCGCGTTTTCCACGCTGCAGTTCTTTCAACAGCAGAAGCGTTATCTTGCCCACCGCCGACGCCTGCGCGAGTTTCTACTGCTTCTCTTCCGCACACTCGCCTTGCTCTGTCTCGTGCTCGCATTATCGAAAATGTTACTGCAAAGCATGCCCGCCTCGTTTGCATCCCGCACGAATGTCGCCCTTCTTGTCGACGACACGTTGTCGATGGACCGCAAACTCTCCTCGGGAATGACCGCTTTTAAGCTGGCCGCACAAAAAGCGGATGAGATTCTGGACACGCTCTCAGAAGGAGATGCCGTCTCTCTGATTTTTCTTTCGGGTCGCCAAGGAGTCGCACTGACGCGTAAACGCCAAATGGTACGCCAACTTCTTGAGGAAGCTCGTGTCACGGGGGCAACGGGCTCTTTCAGCGTCGGCTTTAAACAGGCTCTCGCCGATCTGGCCGCCAACGG
>CAZTDL010000365.1:0-4968 GCA_964612775.1 uncultured Lentisphaeraceae bacterium | reverse complement strand
GTATCCGTTCTCACCCTTCTCTCCGTTCTCTCCGCCCGGTCTCAAACGAATTCCGTTCCCGACGCCTCGCGTCAAGCGACGACCGCCACAAATCGCGTGGCCGTCGTCGTCGAGCCCGGCCGCGCAGGTGCGCGTAAAGCCCAAGCCTGGCTCGGCAAAGGCCGCTACGTCGATGCGGCCGAAGGTTTTCTCTCCGCCGCCCGAGGGGCTGACGCGGAGGAATCAGAAGCCTACCGTTACAACGCGGCCTATGCCTACTACAAGGCCGCCGACCTCGACAAGGCCGCCGAGACGCTGCGGCCGCTGCTGTCTTCAAAAAAGAATGGCGCGAAAGCGGGCGAGCTGCTCGGCAAACTCCTGATGGAAAAGGCAAAGAAAACGAGCGCGAAAGATCCCGATCCAGCCGCGAAAGCGGAAGCGCTCGAAGAGGCCGCCGCAGGTTTTCAGCGAGCCCTGCGCGATGCGCCGAAGGATGAGCGCGGCAACAGAAACCTCACGCGCGCCGTTTCGCCTCTGCCGGAAGCCCGCGAATCGGCCCACATCGCCAAGGTGCTGAAAGAACATGGGCAGACCTCGCCCGACCAGCTCATGGGGACGATGCTCGCCGAACAGCGCGCCATCCTCGAAGAATCCCCGTCCATTTTCACAAACGACGCGGCGATCATGATCGGTAAAGCCGAAGCGCTCGCCAAACGCCAAGAAAAGCAGACCGACCTTTGGATACCGCTTAAGCAGCACATGCTCCAGGCGGTCACCAACCAGCAGCAGCAGGCCCTGTTCGCACAGCAGATTGAACTCGCGCGCGACAGCATGAAAGGCGCGGTCACCGTCTTGCAGGATCTGATGCCGGAAGCCGCAAACGACACCGCGCAGCCGGAACCGCTGATCTACGCTTTCTGGAAAGCGGTTGCCATGCCGCCCGCAGCCCTCGATGAAGACATCGTCTGCCAAAGCAACGCCCTTCACAAGATCAAAGCCCGCTATCTGGAAAAGCGCGACACGCAACCCGAGGCGCTGCAGCTAACGCAGCTTTTCAGCCAGCGTTTCCCCGAATGGGCCAAGCAGTATCAGCAACAGGCGCAGGCCGACACCAACATGCCGCCTTTCACGGCAGAGGATCAGGCCAAAATCGAGAAACTTGCCGCCCACGCCGAAAAGCTGCAGCAAGAAATCATCGCGAAGAAACCCCCGGAGCAGGAGCGAATCGCCTTACAGGAACAGGCGTTGAAAGACCTGCTCGAAATGCGTGATTTGCTGCCCAAGCAGAAAGGCCAAGGCCAAGGCCAACAGCAGCAGAATCAGCAGCAACAGCAAAACCAAGAGCGGCAGCAGCAGCCGGAACAGGATCAGAAAGAGCAAAAGCAGGAGCAGGAACAACAAAAACATCAGCCGGAGGAGCAGAAGCAAGAACCGCCCAATGATGTTCAAGAGGTTCTGCGCCGCGCCCTTGATCGCGAGAAAGAGCACGAGAACGACAAAAAGGAAAAAATGCGCAAGCACCCCATGTCCCCCTCCGAACGCGATTGGTAAACCACGATGATGAATCCGAAGACAGTCCGGTATCCGCGGTCAGAAAAGGGGCGAACGTACGGGTTCGCCCCTACGGTTCTCCGTCCCCTCGCGGCCGTTCTGTCCATCCTGATGCTCGCGCTCCCCGCCCTTGCCGACATCACCCTCAATGTCACGGCGTCCCGTCCGAACATTTACCTCGGCGAAAGTTTCAATCTCACCATCGAGGTGAATGGCGCTGACCGCGGCATCGACGCGCCGGACCTCTCGGCGCTTCAGTCGTCCGAGGTCAAATTCCTCGGGCAGCATAGCAACAGCCGTTCCAGCATCTCCATCATCAACGGCCGGATGACCCGCGAGTCTTTTGAGGGCCGCGTCTTTTCCTATGAGATCACGCCAAAAGCCGTGGGGGCCGTAAAGGCCGGCCCCGTCCGCGTCATAGCCGCAGGCAAGACCTACACCCACCCCGGCGTCATCGTGAAAGTGGCCGGCATCAAGAAACAGGACACCGTGATCGCCGCCGTCAAGGCTTCCTCAACCTCCGTGTTGGTTGAAGAGCCTTTCACCATCACGCTTTCTGTCGCCGTCACCGAACTGCCGGATCCTTTCGCAGAAAACAACGAGCCGCTCCATCCCAACTTTCTGCCGCAGATTTCGGCAGACTTTCTGGAAATCAAGCAAAGCACAGCCGGACTAAAAGGCCCCGATTTGAACCAAGTCCTCAACGGGCTCATCGATCAGAGCGGACGCCAGCCCGGCTTCGCCATCAACAACTACCAGACCCGCGACATGAGCATGGGCGGTTTCGGCAGCCTCTTCGGCGACGGCGATCCGTTCCGTCCGCGTCCCATCCGTTTCAGGCTCGCGCCGAAAAAAACCACGTTCAACAGCAAAAAATATCGCGAATATACGCTTTCGCTCGATTACACGCCGACAAAAGAGGGTGAGTTCACCTTCGGGCCCCTCTCCTTCAAAGGCACCGTCATGACCGGCGTTACCGCCGACCGCCAAGCCGTCACCAAGGATATCTACACCATCGGCCCGGCGGTCACCGTTCGCGTCGTCCCCCCGCCGGACGAAGGGCGTCCCGATTGGTTCATCGGTTCCGTCGGCAAAGAAATGAAGGCCTCCGCCGTCTTCGACACCACCGTCTGTAAAGTCGGCGACCCGCTGACGCTGACCTTGGAGGTGACCGGCCCGATCAGCATCTCAAACCTGCGCACGCCGATTCTCAACCTTCAGCCGGGGCTTACCCAGGACTTCCGCATCTACGACGACAACGTCACGGCCGACACCCTGCCTGACGGCAAGCGGTTCAAATACCGCGTTCGGCCAACGCGCGAAGGCACCTTGGAGTTTCCGCCTATCAAGCTCGCCTACTATGACACCGTGGCCCGTGCCTACAAGACGGTCACAACAGCCCCCATCCCCGTTCAAGCGCGCGCCACCACTCAAATCGCCACCGCCGCCGAGAAGGGAACAGACCCGCTTGCAGGCGTCCTTGACAGCCGGACGCGCCCGCTTCCCGCCGGCATCACCTTGGATGCGCGCGGCACGCAGACGGAGCCCCTGCTGCCGCCGTGGCGCGTCACGCTCGCCCTGCTGCTCGCCGGCCCCCTGCTCTGCCTGCTGGCGGTTTTGACCTCGCCGCTCATCGCTTGTGTCCAATCCTTGCGTGCACGCTGCCGCCGTTCGGGAGCCTTGCGCCATGCCCAAAGCTCGCTGCGCCACGCAGGTTCGCCCGGGCTCGCCGCCCACGCGGTGCGCACGTATCTGGCCGAGCGGCTCGACGTGACAGGAAGTTCGCTCACATCTTCCGAAACCGCCGCACTTCTGCGCAAACGCAATGTTTCCGAATCCGCGTCCGCGGCCTGCCGCGACCTGCTCGCGCAACTCGACGAGGCCATGTACAGACCCGATGCCACCATTCCGCTCACCGACATCGTCCGTTCGCTTCAGAAACTCCTCCCCGACATCGACGCCGCGCTGGACCGATCGGGTCAATCCGCCGGATCAATCCTGCCTATTCTCTTCGTTCTCTGCTCGCTCGCGCTCTCCGCGCAAGCCGACGATGCGGCGCGCGCCTTTCTCTGGGAACAGGCCAACTCGCAGACCGCCGCCGCGAACAAACCCGAAGCCTATCTGAAAGCCGCCAACACGTATAACCGCCTTGTGGCCGACGGTGCCCGGAACGGGCCGCTCTTCCTCAATCTCGGCAGCGCGCTGATCATGGCGGGCGACGGGGTCAACGCGGCGGCGGCCTTTGCGCGGGCCGAACGCCATCTGGGGGCAACACCGGAATCACGTCAGGGAATCGCCGCCGCACTCGCGCTTCAGTCGGGCCGTCTGCGGGAAGATCTCCCTTGGTCGCGGGCGGCCTTTTTCTGGCATTATGCGTTCCCGTGCCCGATCCGTGCCCTGACCGCGCTCGGCGGATGGACGCTCTTCTGGCTCGGCGTATTCCTCCGCATCGGGTTCAAGCGCCGCAAAAGCCACTCTTTCCCGCGAAGCCTCTCTGAGACCTGTATGCTCACGGGGGGTCTGATCGCCGTCGTATTCGCGGCCTCGACGTTCATAACCCTCGCCCATGAGCACCACGACACCGCCACGTGGGGTGCCCGTGTTTTCTCCTCCTCCACGCCTCTGGAAACGGGGGATACGCCATGAAAAATCCCCTGTGCCGTTCTGCTCTGTCTGTTCTATCCGCGTTCGTCCTCGCGTTCCCCGTTTTCGCGGGCGAGCTCCTCTCCGGCCGTGTTTTTACGGTGCCCGACAAGATCTATGTCAACCAAACGTTCGAAATCCACTTCGAACTGGAAGTCTCTTCCGGCAGCGAGGTCGAGGATCTGCGCATCAGCGACTTCCCTAACAATCCCGAGCTCATCGCGGTCGGACGATTGGAGTCTACGGCGAAGAATCGCATCACGCGGGATAACCAAGCCCTTGATGTCCTGCATTTCGTTGCCGAGGCCCGCTGTCTGAAACCCGTCGCGCACACATTCAATCCCGTCGTGCAATGCATGCTGGTTGAGCGTCGCAGCGCAGGATTCTTCTCGCACTGGCAGTCCTTTCCCAAACAGAAACAGTTGGGTCCATTCACGCTCAATGTTCGGCCGTTGCCCGAAGCCGGACGTCCCGCCGGCTTCAGCGGCGCAGTCGGCACATTCAAACTCAACGGGCGTCTTTCCCAGACTTCTGTCCACCCCGGCGACATCATCACGCTGACACTCGAATTAACGGGCCGAGGCTGGCTGGGCAACGCCCTCCTGCCCGCGATCGCCGACTCGACGCTCTTTAAGACGTATCCGCCCAAAGAGCTTGCGCGAGAAGCGCTGACCGTCAAAGCCGAGCAGGTCATCATCCCGCAAAGCACCAACGCCGCAGAGATCGCCGCACTATGCTTTAACTTCTTCAACCCCGCAACGGAACATTACGATGAAAGCGTGACGGGGCCTTTCC
>CAZTDL010000364.1:0-4974 GCA_964612775.1 uncultured Lentisphaeraceae bacterium | reverse complement strand
TGAACGAAAAAAAGCTCCGCGGCGCCGCGGAGCTTTTTTTCGTTCATCGCCGGTCAGCGAAACTTACAGGTCGTTGAACATCTGGAACGCTTCGGCCGACGTCATCCCCTTGTGGACAACCGCCGAAACCGCCTGAATCATGGCGATCGGCTTCTCGGACTGGAAGACGTTCCGCCCCATGTCCACGCCCGCCGCGCCGCTCTGGATCGCTTGATAGGCCAGTTCCAGCGCATCCAGTTCAGGCAGCTTCTTGCCGCCTGCAATCACGATCGGGACCGGGCAACACGACACGACCTTTTCGAATCCGTCGGTGTAGTAGGTTTTGACGATATTCGCGCCGTTCTCCGCGCAAATGCGCGAAGCCAAGCCGAAGTAACGCGCGTCGCGCACCATGTCCTTGCCCACCGCCGTCACGCCCATCACCGGAATGCCGGACGCTTGACCGGCATCAACCGCCTGATAGAGATTGGCCACCGTCTGCGCCTCATAGTTCGGATCGCCGATCGCCACCATCACCGCCATCGCCGACGCGTTCAGTTTCACCGCATCCTGAACATCGATGACGACGTTATTGTTGAGCTCGGTCAGAATCGAGGTGCCCGCGTCGGAACGCAGGCAGATCGGCTTACGGCTGGCGGGCGGCACCAGCGAGCGCAGCACGCCGCGAGCGCACATCAGGCAATCCGCATATTCGATCAGAGGAACGATGCTCAGATCGATGCGCTCGACGCCCGACGTCGGCCCCATGATGAAACCATGATCGAACGCCAACATCACGCTCTTGCCGGTCGCGGGATTGAAGATTCGGCTGAGGCGATCTTTCATTCCCCAATCGAGGTTGTTGGACCCCTTGAGAAAAAAGCCCTCGCACTTCTGCTCCGCGCCGATGCCATAATCTTTCCCGTCGCGAATATCATCTAAATCAGCCATGATAAATACTCCTTGTTCCGTTTACTTTACCGCGTTTGCAAACGCGGCGAAAATGCAGGCCATCGAGGCGGCACCCGCGTCGCGCGGACCGATCGAGCGGTCGCCGAGATTCTTTGCGCGTCCGAACTTGGCACGCATCGCGCAGGTCGCCTCCGCGCCCTTCTCGGCCGCCTCTGCGGCTTTAAGGAACATTGCGGCGACACCGTCGGACTGCGCCAACGACAACGCCTCGGTCGCGGGCATAAGCGCATCCATGAGCGTCTTATCGCCCACGCGGGCACGCGTGACAAAACCGAGTTCTTCGAGGCCGCCGTTAAACACCTTGGCCACGGTCGCAGCGTCGATCTCAACGGTGCCTTCCGGGACCGTATCGCTCATTCCCTGCAGCCAAGAGCCATACAGCGTACTGGTCGAACCGCACGCCTCATTCTGCAGCGCGTCGCTCAAGGCCTTGAGATAGTTTTTGAAGTCCGCGCCATCGGCCTTCGACATCGCGTTGAACGCCGTCACGATCGCGGTTCCGTGATCGCCATCACCGCCCGCAGCGGCATCCAGTTCAGAGAATTTCTTCTCGTCCACGCGAATGTCAGCGCCCGCGACGGCAATCATTTCCTTAAATTTCTGAAGCGTCAGCATAAGTCTCCTTGAAACATTAAAACGGGAACGCGCGGAAAACGGGCTGTCGTACGGGAAAGCCCGCTTGGGTGTCAGATCCCGTCCTCCGCGCAGCGCCCACCCTTCCCATCATTCCCGCGCGCTCTTCTACGCCGTCCAGAACGGGGTGCGCGCCGTCGCTTTCAGGCACGCCACATGATCCGCATCCAGCTTGCAGAGAATCATCTGGAACCCGGCCATCTCCTGCACCGTCAGATATTCGCCGCAGGCTCCCGATGTGAGGTGGATGCCCTTCTCGGCCAGCAGTTGCGCAGCTTTACGGTAGACGATAAACATTTCCATATGGGTGGTCGCGCCCGAGCCGTTGATGATCAACAGCGCCGTGTCGCCCGCCTTCACTCCGGTCGCCTTCACGAGCGGCCCGATCATGCGCGTGGCCGTTTCGTCGGCCGTAAGCACCTTGGTGCGTCCGCCGCCGGCTTCGCCGTGTTGGCCCATGCCGATTTCCATCTCGTCGTCCGGCAGGACGGCGATCGCTCCGCCGTTCTGGGGATGGGTGCAGCCGCTCATGGCCACGGCTAACGTCGCCATCTGCCGATTGAAACGCTCGCCGATCTCGACGACCTCGTCGAGGCTTTTACCCGCCTCGGCCGCGGCCCCGATGATTTTGAAAAGAGGAATGCAGCCGCCCAAACCGCGCTTGTCTTCAACCGGCGTATCCACGCCGGCCGCGATATCCTCGTGCGTCACGATCTCACAGACCTTGATGCCTTCCTTCTGTGCGTCGCGGAGCGCTTTGCTCGCGCTCATGCGGTCACCCGCATGGTTCAACGTCACCAGCACGATGCCCGCCTCGCGCTTGAACAGGCGGAGCGCCTCCAACACCTTGGGCGCGCCCGGCGCGGCGAAAATGTCGCCGACGACGCTCGCATCAAGCATGCCCTCGCCCACAAAGCCGCTCAGCGCAGGCTCGTGGCCCGCGCCGCCCAGCGTGACGATGGCGACTTTACCCGGATCTTTCGGCGCAGTGCGAGTCACAATCTTCTCGTTCACCAATTTGACTTTGCCGCCGTAGCACAGGGCCAGGCCTTCCAACAGCTCTTTAGTCAGATTCGCCGGATCATTCATAAATTTCTTCATCGGCATAACAATACTCCGTTTGCTTAAAGTTCGGGTTCTTGGTTACACGTGGAGGCGTGAACGGTCGCGGCTTGAACGGGTCAACGCCTCCGGCCTCACGCCTGGCCGTTTTCAGCCTAACTGCATCAGCTCGACAGGGATGCCTTCATCGTAAATAAAAGCGATCTTCAACCCCGGCATCGGCTCGCAAATCGGCCACAGAATGCTTTTTCCCTTCACGGCCTCTTCGATGTTCTCAACCACATACGCAACGTGCGTCTCATCCTGAATGGCCGCAGCCATCGCGCTGTCCGGCTCGAAATAGAGCCACTCGAGACTGTACGGGTTCTTGCTCGCGTCGGTCACCCAAACCTTGAGCGGCTCCACATACATCATCCCTTCCATCTTCTCGAAAACAGGAATACCCGTGTGATGATACGTCATGATACCTTCTCCCTTTTGTTTAAGACAAAGCGTCCGGGAGCGCCGGACGCTACACATGTTCAAAAGATCAACTTCAGAAACCGACGCCCGGCACCGAGAAACGCAGGCCGGCCCCATCATGGTAGGTCGCGAACTCCGTCATGATCGCCCCTTCGGACCCGCCCATCATGAAATGCCACGTCTCGGGTCCCGGCAGCTTGTGCGCCTGGCCGTCGGCGATCCATTTCTCCTCATGAACGCTCTTCAGGTGGGGGATCTGGACTTTGGAAAGCATCGCTTTGGCCTCGGGGTATTTGTCGAGGTTCGGCTCGCCCACCTCGCTGAAGCCATACACCGAACCGTTGCGGACCAGCCAGCTCTCTATTTTGCAGCGAACGTCCTTGCCGTCCTTGTCTTTTGTGGGCAGATGGCGATGTTCGGCAATGCTCTGATGCGGCAGCAGAAAGATGTCATGTCCGAAATAGCCTTCATCCTTCTCATTCACCCAAATCACGCCGCCCATACCGAACGAGGCGAAATCGCCCTTGGCGAAATCGACCGCCCAGAAGAACCCATCGTCCTTCGTCAGCGCGGCATAGACGGGCACATGGAACCGAGTCATCATATCGAAATAGGCCTGCTTGGCCTTAGCGGCATCGAATTTTCCGTTCTTGTAGAAATCAGCACTCTTCATCTGAACCATCTCCTTGTTTGCATAACATCCGCAGCACGGCGAAGAACACCCCGTCGTGAAACCGATCACCCCCACCCCCAAACCCGCGACCAAAGCACTGGCCAACACGTTCGAAACGGCACCTGTTTTCTTCATCGCCAAAACCTTCTTTCTTGATGCGTCGTCTTTGTCATTAACAAAAACCATGCTTAATCATGATTCGGATAGTTTAGCCCAACGCACCCTGCGCTGGAAAGCAGAAATCATCTGTTTTTGGTTTTCCGAACAGCGTTGGCGATTGCCGTTGCCGAACGGAAACAGCGCATCACGCAGGGTGTGCGCATGCGCGAAACCGCGCAACCGGACACGGCCGCATCGCAGACGGGCACAAAAAAAACGAAAACGGAGAGACTTCGCGGTCTCCCGGTTTTCGTTCAAAAAAAATCGATCCCTTATGCGAAACGGGAAAGAGGGAATCCTACGCCTCGCGCAGACGAGCCTTTTTGCCCGTCAGGTCGCGCAGATAGTAGAGCTTCGCGCGACGAATCTTGGCGGAGCGTTCCACCTCGACGCGGGCGATATAAGGTGAATGGACGGGGAAAACCTTTTCGACGCCGACGCCGAACGAGATGTGGCGAACCGTGAACGTGCCCGCGTTACCCTTGCCGTTGTCACGGGCGATAGCCTGCACACGCTCTTTGTCGCCTTCCTTGATTTTCACATACACCTTCACGCTGTCGCCCACCTTGAACTGCAGCGCATTCCGGCCGGCATTCGCTTTCTCAACCTGCTCGGCATTGATCTTGTCAATCGCTTTAGAAATCATGATCCCTACTCCTTCTTCACTCAAAAAACGTTCTCGCCCGTTTCTCACTTCAACAAGTCCGGGCGCCGTCGCGCCGTCCTGTCCAACGCCTGCCGCGCACGCCAGGCATCCACTTCCGAGTGGTTGCCGTTCTGCAGCACCGCCGGCACCGCCATGCCCCTGTAAACCGCCGGGCGCGTGTATTGCGGATACTCCAGAAGGTCCTCGGTAAAGGACTCATCCCGTGTCGCCTCTTCGCCGCCGCCCAGCACGCCGGGCAACAGCCGTACGACAGCATCCACCACCACCGCCGCGGGTAAAACACCGTTGGTGAGCACATAATCGCCGATCGACAATTCGTCCGTCACCAGCGCTTCACGCACACGCTCGTCAATTCCCTCGTAATGTC
>CAZTDL010000363.1:0-5000 GCA_964612775.1 uncultured Lentisphaeraceae bacterium | reverse complement strand
GCCCGTCCGCCAAAATGACGAGATGAGAGTGACACCTATGCGATGCGGGACCGTGCACTCGTCCTTATGCGTCCCATAGGCCGTCTACGGCTGTTTCTTCACGTTCCACAGCGCACCGACCGGACAGGCCTCGATGCAGCGGTCAAGTGCGCGGCCCATAGCGATGTCCATATCGGTGCCGAAAGGCGCTTTCACCGCGACATCGAAGCCGCGGCTGCCGAAAGCCAAACCCGGTTGGACATGCTCGGCGGAGGTGATGCCGATACAGCGGCCGCAGTCGATACACTTACCCGGTTCATGCACCAGCCCTCCGGCAAAATGTTTTCTCGTCACGTGTTTGCGCGCGCCGGTCTTGTATTGGTCGCGGTTGACCTCGTATTCCTGCGCATAAGCACGCAACGCGCAATCGATTTTCTTGCCGCAGTCACATTGCATGCATCGGGCCGCGCCCTCGACGAGGGATGCCGGGAAAAAAGCAGGCTTACGGGTTAAAGCGCGAACGGATGCCAAGTCGGTGGCGGCCAACTGCTGAACTTCCTCAGGCGCGAGCTTTCCCACGCGGGAATCGAAACACGAAGATCTGACTGCGCCGACGGCACCGCGGGTCAGGAACCGGTGCACCGACAGCGCGGTCAGCCTCCCCTGCCCCACGGCCCGCGACGCCATGCGGCAGGCCGCAATCGCGCCGCCGCAGGCAAAGATACCGCGGCTGCTCGATGCAAAGGTATTGGACTCAACAGCGATTCCTTTGGACGACGCCTTGACATCGAAATCCCATGTCCGATCGGGAGCCGGCGAGCCTGTGGCAAAGACCACCGCATCGGAGCGCTGAATCAACGCGTCAAGTGCGGGTTGGTCGCCGATCCTGCACCCCATCCGGAACGCCACGCCGAGCGAGCGGATGACCTCAATCTCTTGATCCAGAACGGTCAGCGGCAGCGTCGCGCGGTCAATGCCGTATCGCAACATGCCGCCCGGCTCCGCCTGTTCGTCAACGATCACGCAGGCGTGGCCCTGCAACGATAGATAATAGGCGCAGGAGAGTCCGGCCGGGCCCGCGCCGATAATCGCGACGCGCTTTTCCGGTGCCGCAACCGCGCGCAGCGCGGTTGCGGCACCGGATAAAAGCGACGCCTCGGCCACGCCCTTGTGAAGCGCACGGATCGACACCGCGCCGTCAAGCGGAGCGCGGACACACCCTTTCTCGCAGGGTGCAGGACAAACATAACCCAGCACGCCGGGCAGAGCGAGCCGTTCGCGGACCGTGCGCGCCGCCGCATCCAGATCGTCTTCAACAATGTGCCGGGCCATGGCCGGAATGTCGAGGTCGGCCGGACAGATGCGACGGCACGGGCCTTCGCAGTCGCCGGCGTGCTCGCTCAGCAGCAGTTCGAGCGCACGACGGCGGTAGCGGCGCACCTCGTCAGTGCCGCTCTCCACGACCATCCCCTCTTCGGCCCGAGTCGCGCACGAAGGCGCAAGACCGTTCTTGCCTTGAATCTTGACCACGCAGACATAGCAGGAAGTGGGCGGTTCGATTCCCTCCATGCTGCACAGCGTCGGGATCACAAGGCCCGCCCGTGTCGCGACTTGCAGAAGGGTCTCGCCCAATTCAAAAGGGATCACCGTGTTGTCGATGGTTAGTGTGGGCACTGGCGCTCTCTTTCCGTCCCCGTGACGATGTTGATGGCACCCGTGGGACATCCGGCGCGGCACATGTCGCAGCGCACGCAGGCCGCATCGTCGATCACGTGGCGCTCGTGCGGCGTAAAGGGAATGGCGCCGGTCGGACAGGCCTGCGCGCAGCGGGTGCAGCCGATGCACGCATCGGTAATGGCATACGCGATCAAGTCGCGGCATTTTCCCGCCGGACAGCTTCCCTTCAGGTGCGCCTCATACTCGTCGCGAAAATATCGGATCGTCGACAGCACCGGAGTCGGCGCGGTCCTGCCCAAGCCGCACAGGCTCGCGGCAGACACGCTATGCGCCAGTTCTTCGAGCCGCTCGATGTCGCCGACGACACCCTTGCCCGCGCAGATGCGGTCGAGAATGTCCAGCATGCGCCGCGTGCCGACCCGACAGAAGGTGCAGCGTCCGCAGGACTGGCTCTGCGTGAAGGTCAGAAAATAACGCGCGATGTCCACCATGCAGTCACGCTCATCCAGCACCACCAGTCCGCCGGAGCCCATCATGGCTCCAGCGCCGATAAGCTCACCGTAGTCGACGGGCAGATCGGCGCGTTCAGACGGGATGCAGCCGCCGGAAGGACCTCCGATCTGAACGGCTTTGAACTTCAGGTCACCGGCGATGCCGCCGCCGACCTGTTCGACGATCTCGCGCAAAGTCATGCCCATGGGCACTTCGATCAGCCCGCCATGCCGGATCTTACCGGTCAGCGAAAAAACCTTGGTGCCCGCGCTTTGCGGCGTGCCGATGGCGCGGTAGCGTTCCGCGCCATGGCGTATGATCCATGGGACCGAGGCAAACGTCTCGCAGTTGTTGATCAGCGTAGGCATGCCCCAGAGACCTTTTTGCGCGGGATACGGCGGCCGCAGACGCGGCATGCCGCGGGCCCCCTCCAAGGAACGGATCAGCGCGGTTTCCTCGCCACAGACAAAGGCTCCGGCCCCTTCCTTGATGTCAAAATCGATGGAGAACGTTGATCCCAGAATGTTTTTTCCAAGCAGGCCTCGAGCGCGGCACCGCGCGAGCGCTTCGCGAACCCGCACCAAGGCCAAAGGATATTCAGCGCGGATGTAAAAAATCCCCTCGCTCGCCCCCACCGCAAAAGCGGCGATGAGCATGCCTTCGATGACCCGGTACGGGAAGGATTCGAGCAGCATGCGGTCCATAAAGGCGCCGGGATCGCCTTCATCGCCATTGCAGATGACGGTGATTCTGGTGCCGTTGCTCTCGCGGACCCGTTGCCATTTCAGGCCGGTGGGAAATCCCGCTCCGCCCCGGCCGCGCAGACCGGCTTCGCTGACGCGCGCAATCACCTCCTGCGGCGACAGGGAACCCAGGCACGCTTTAAGCGCATCAAATCCGTCGTGCTTGAGATATTCCTCAAGGTCAACAGGATCGAGCCGACCGTAATGTTCGGTGGCGATATGACGCTGCTTTCCCAGAAAATCGGCGACGGGCTTGTCCCTCAGATCGAGATTGTGCCGGAGTCCTGACGGTGATTCCGTATGCGATGCGAACAGTTCATCGGTACGGGCCTGAAACCACGCCTTCAGACGTCCCTCAAGCGATGGCGGGCGGAACTCACGCCGGATGATTCCCGCAACATCCTCCGGCGCCACTTTGGCATAAAAAGAAGAGGTTCCCTCTTGGCCCTTCGCAATTTCCATAAGCGGTGTGCGATGGCACATGCCCGCGCATCCGACCTGTTTGACCTGAACCTGGAGACCGAAGCGCTTGACCGTATCCAGCGCGGTCCGGTAGACGTCCGCGCTGCCGCCGGCCACGCAGCAGGAACCCAAGCCGATGCGGATCTCGCCGTCACCCTGAACAGGGGCCTGCACGGAAGCGGGACGCGACACAGGCGCCTGCGCCTGTGCAAGAAATTCCTTCAGAATATCGGAGACCGTGGACGGCGTGACGTGTCCGTAAATAACAGAGTCGATTTGCACCACCGGCGCCAACGTACAGCACCCCAGACAAGCCACTTTCTCCAGCGTAAACAGGCCTTGAGGATCGGTATCCGCGCCATCCTCGCATTCAAGATGCCGAGCCAACGCGTCATAAACGGCTCCCGCGCCTTTGACGTGGCAGGCGGTGCCGACACATACCTTAACCGAATGCAAACCCGCGGGCCGGTGGCGAAACTGAGAATAAAAAGTTGAGACGCCGGTCAGATCGGCTGGAGAAATTTCCGTCGTTTGGCACACGTGCCGCAACAACGTTTCGGGGAGGTAGTGAAAACGCTCCTGAATGCCCTGCAAGATCGGTATCACTTTGTCGGGCGTGGTGCCGACGCGCTGAATCAGCGCATCAACCCACGCGACCGAGACGGGGTCAGGGGCAGAGCACGGGGCGTCACTCATATCAACGGCCTCCGACGCATGGACTGTTTTTACTCTTCACTCGCATCCCCCAGAGTCGACTGAAACTCATATGACGCTTCTGCGCCGTAAACGTGAGACGTTTCCGCACCCATGATTTGCGGTTATTATGGAGCGCGCGGATGAAACAAGTCAACCCCTTTACCCTTGTTTTCTGGCTTGGGATACGATATCGCTTATTTAAGCGAGCACGCCCGTGACGAATCCGCTTGCGCCCCCTAAATGGACACGGGTAATCGCTAAACACCCTGCGTATTTCTCTTTGGGCACCCGTCGGGGTAACGATGACGGTTTCCTCGTCAACTTGCGGACAACACATCGGTCGTATTTCTGACGGGCGACGACCTTCCCGCGTACGTTTCGTCCTTGCGCTACTCGTTCCGATTGTTCAGATAACCGTCGTCTGGCCGGCCACACGAGATGGCGGCGCGCCTCATTGGACCAGCAGCACGCGATAGAACATCTGCGTGGCAGGGGTGTCCAAGGGGCCCGTTTGCGGTAACGCGAGCCCCGTGCCGAAAACCGCATTCGTATAGCCCTTCCAGTCCGGGTTCAAAAGATCGGCGGTTCGCTGAACCTGATAATAGCGTTGCAGAAGCGAGGAAAATGCCAGTTGGAAAGACCGTTCCGCAGGCACCGCATGAAAGTCCGTGATTTTGAGAGCGCTGCCGCTATCGGTCGGGACCGTGCCCGCGAGATATTCCTTCAGGTTACTCATTCCGTCGCGGTCGGAATCAGCATCGGCCGTCGCCGTGTTCGTGGACGCGCTGCCGAAATAGTAAATCTGCCACGCGTCCGGCAACCCGTCGTGGTTGGCGTCTGTCGGCGCACCCGTCTGGATCACCGTGAACGTCATGCCCGCGATCGATAACGTACCGGTTCTTGCGTTGCTTCCGGCATTTCTGCCCAGACTATATGCGACAGTTCCGGAAC
>CAZTDL010000362.1:0-5006 GCA_964612775.1 uncultured Lentisphaeraceae bacterium | reverse complement strand
CGATTCGAATGTCGGTTATCAACGCGAAGGGTTCTTCCGCATCGCGGCAACCAACCTGCCGACGTTCGCCAAGGCTCATCTGCGGCTCAACGTGGCCGCCAACACCAATCCGGATATTACGGTCGTTGTTCAGGCCGTCACCGACACGGGGTGGATGGAAACGGGTTCTGCTGTGCCGACTTGGAACAGTATTCTGGGCGCGGGAGCCGCTCGTTCGTCCGATCCGGGGGCGGAAGATGCGTCGGTGATGGATCGTTTCACGCCGGCCGAACGCGGCTATGCCGTTGGCGACAACGCGTGGATTGACATTACGCGGTGGTTGAAGGCGGCTCAGGCGCAAACGGCTGACACGCTGATGGTCCATGTTTTTGTCACGACGCCGGGCGGCGAGAACATGTTCAACGTCCATTCGATCCAGGCGGCAGACTTGGAGAACATCCCCTTCGTGCGGTATACCGTTGCAAAAAATCCCGCACCGGGCACACGGATATCGGTTCGATAAAAGGGACGGCGACGGTTTTCTCCGCCTCAGGTTCGGGGGGCGGAGGCGGTTTCTTTTATGTCGCCTTTGGGCGGTTTGCGCTTGACCCGGCGGAGTTTATCATAGAAACTACTAACACTGCGCCTATATGGTGCGGCTTTGTACGTTTGTCCTACGGGAAAGAACGCGTGATGTTCAATAAGCTTTTGTCCTTTTTTTCAAGCGATATCGGGATTGATCTCGGTACCGCGAACACGTTGGTTTATGTTAAAGACCGCGGAATTGTCATCCGTGAGCCTTCTGTGGTGGCCGTGCAGGAGGGGACCAAGCGAATCTTAGCGGTTGGCGAAGAGGCCAAGCGGATGTTGGGCCGTACGCCGGGGAATATTGTGGCGATCCGCCCGATGAAGTCGGGTGTGATTGCGGATTTCGATATTACGGAGGCGATGATCCGTTACTTTATCCGTAAAGTTCACGTGGCCAAGTTCGTGAAACCGCGGGTGATTGTGGCGGTGCCGAGTGATATCACAGAAGTTGAGAAACGTGCCGTGCAGGAGGCTGCAAGGCATGCGGGAGCCCGCGAGGTGTTCCTGATTGAGGAACCGATGGCTGCCGCCATCGGCGTGGGTTTGCCTGTTTCTGAGCCGGCCGGCAACATGATCGTCGATATTGGCGGCGGTACATGCGAGATCGCGTTGATCTCACTGGCCGGCATTGTGTACGCGCGGAGTGTCCGCGTGGGCGGCGACGCCATGGACGAGTGTATTGTCCAGTACATGCGAAGAGTTTACAATCTGATGATTGGAGAGCGGACCGCGGAAGAGATTAAAATCACGATTGGTTCGGCTTATCCTTTGGGTGAGGAGTGCACGCTGGAAGTCAAGGGCCGCGATCTGGTGGCCGGACTTCCCAAAACCCTAACTGTCACCTCGGAAGAAATTCGTGACGCGTTGCAGGAACCGGTTTCATCGATCATCGACGCTGTGCGGATCACGCTTGAAAAGTGCCCGCCGGAACTGTCGGCTGACTTGGTGGACCGCGGCTTGGTGTTGGCGGGCGGCGGCTCAATGCTGCGGGGCCTGGACAAGCTGATTGCGTCACAGACAGGATTGCCCGTCACTTTGGCCGATGACCCGCTGAGCGCGGTCGCCGAAGGAACGGGAGTGGTGTTGAACGAGCTGAATTTCCTGGCCAGGTCGAAAATGGGCCGGTGATTTTTTCTGCGGTTGCTTTCTGGTCTCTGCCTGCCCGGTAAAACGGGGGAGTGACCTGGGTGAAGCAAGCGAAATTGTGGGTATGGCTTTTGTTTTTGTCGCTCGGGGCGCTGGTTTTCTGGCGCGCCGGCGTCCGCGATATTTCGCGGGAGGCCCTTTACCCGTACGAGAATGCGAAGTTATGGTTTGAGCGCACCGTTTGGGTTCGCGCTCACGCTTTTTTTTCAGGTGTCAATCACGCATCGCGCAACGCGATGCTGGAACGCGATGTGGCGCGCCTTCAGATTGCGGAATCGGAGGCGGAGGCTCTCGCCGCAGAAGTGACCCGCCTGCGTTCACTGCTCGATTTTACCCCCCCCGTATCGTGCCACTGGATGGCCGCGCCTGTGCTTTCGCATGGCGGTACGGCTGCGGTGTGGCAGAGTCTCCGCCTTGCCAAAGGATCGTTGCACGGCGTGCGTAAGGGCGATCCGGTGATGGTTCCCGAAGGCGTCGTCGGACGCGTGTCGGACGTTTCTGCGCATACCAGCGAGGTCATGCTGGTGACCGATCCCAACAGTCGGGTGGCCTGCGAGCTCGAGACGCCTGGCGAGGGCGTGGGAGTGGTGCGAGGCATTCTTTACGGCGGCGGGTCCCATCCGGCGGACGAGGCCTCGCTGACGTTGCTGTATGTGGTCGATCCGCTGCGCCTGCGTTATCTGTCGCGCGAGTTTGAACCCGCGCCGCGCACGCGCGTGGTGACCTCCGGCTTGGGACAAAGTTTTCCTAAGGGTCTGACGGTCGGATATCTGCTGGAAAGCCGTCTGGAACCGAACGGACTGTCGCGCGAGGCTTCCGTCATGCCCGCGGTGGACATGGCTTCCTTAAGCGAGGTTTTTGTCTTGTCGCAGCGAGGAGGCCGCCATGCGCCTTGACATGCATTTACCCGTGGCGATTTTCGTTCTTCTCGCGGCCGCACTGCTGCAGGATCTGATTCCCGCGTCGCCGGTCTTTCCCGTCAAACTGGGTTTCCTGACGGCGGTGGCGCTCCATGCCGCGCTGACGAAGCCGATGTGGGTGGCGTTGACGGTGGCGGTGTGGGCCGGCGGGCTCACGGACGCGCTGGGCGGTTTGCCGCTTCTGTGCACGACGTGTTTTCTGATCTGCGCCTATGGCCTGGTGCGCATGCTGCAGCGTTTTTTTCTGGACGCGACGCTGATTCAGGGGCCGTTGCTGGTCGCTGCGGCGGCCGTGCTCCAGCTGGTGTGGACGCGGCTGTGGGCGGGCGGCGGCGCGCCTTTTTTTTCGATGCGTACGCTGGTTCTTTTGGGATATACGATCCCGGCCGGAATGGCGGCCGGTTTTGCGGGATTTGCGATGTGCGGTCTGGTGGACCGCGTCTCCGGTATTGTGAAGCCGGTGAAAGAGGGTCATGGAATCTTATGGGCAGAAACTGACCGATAGCTGGCGGATGGCGCTTTTAGCGTTGGTATTTACGACCGGGATCGTGTTTTTGGCTGTGTCTTTGCACCGCGTACAGGTGGTGCAGTCCTCCTCTTTTTCGCGCGATCAAATGCGGCAGAGCGTGCGTCGCGTGCAGGTCCCCGGTCCCCGCGGCCGAATTTTCGACCGCAACGGCGTGTGCTTGGCGGAAAACCGCGCGAGCTACTGTATCGCCTATTATGTCGAGGAGCTGCGTCAGCGCGGGCGGTGGCAGAACACGATCAATGCTGTGGACGCGGACATTGATCGGCTGGCCGCCGTGCTCGGCATTCCCCGCGTGATTTCCAAGGAGGCCGTGTCAAACCATGTGATGCAGAGTCTGCCGATGCCGCTGTTGGCGTGGCGCGATGTGGAACAGGAGACGCTCGCGCGCTGGGCGGAGACGGTGGAAGATTTTCCCGCCGTAGACGTGTTTGTGCAGCCCGAGCGTTCGTACCCGCAAGGTTCTTTGGCTTCCCATGTGCTGGGCTATGTCGGGCGCGACCGCCCGCTGCCCTTGCCAGGGCAGAAAACGCATTTCTATTTGCCGGAGATGATCGGCAAGGATGGACTGGAGCGTCAGTATAACAAAACGCTGACGGGGCAGTCGGGCGGACAGCTTATTCGCGTGGATTCGCGAGGATATAAGCATGCGGTCTGGGAGGGGGAACCCTCAGTGGCGGGCCATGATGTGCAGTTAACGCTCGACGTGAATGTGCAGCGTGCGCTTGAAAAGACGCTGCGCGGATGGCGCGGCGCGGGCGTCGCGGTGGATCCGCGGAACGGCGAGGTGCTGGCGCTCGCCAGTTCGCCGACGTATGATCATAATGATTTTGTGCCGGTGATGCCGTTCGGGATCTGGAAACGGCTGAACGACGATCCCGGATTACCGCTTCTCAACCGTGCGGTCATGGGGCGTTATGCGCCGGGCAGCACCTTCAAGCCTGTGACGGCGATCGCGGCGCTGCAGCAGACCGGGTTCGATCCGAACGCGACCTACACCTGTGAGGGCGCGTTCGAGTTGGGCACGATGCGGTTGCGTTGCTGGAACACCTACGGACATGGGGCTTTGGCCTTGCGCAAGGCGATCGAACAGTCGTGCAACAGCTATTTTTGCCATCTCGGTTATACGATCGGTTATGACGCGATTTATGCGGAGGCTCACAAGTTGGGATTGGGCCAACGCAGCGGGATCGACCTGCCGTCCGAAACGGCCGGGCTATTGCCGACGGCGGAGTGGAAAGAAAAGAACATGAAGGACAAGTGGCGCCCGGGAGATACCTGCCACATTTCTATCGGACAGGGGTTGCTGGTGACGACGCCGCTGCAGATGGCCATGTTGGTGTCGGTCTTCGCGAACGGAGGTACGCTTTATCGTCCGCATCTCGCGAGGCATGAGGGCCTTCCCGCAAAGGTGAGAGAGATGGGCTGGCCTCAGGCGGCGGTGGATTTGGTCCGCAACGGCATGCACGATGTGGCCACGGTTGGTACGGGAAGGCGCGCGCAGGTTCGCGGCGTGGAAGTGGGGGCTAAGACGGGGACGGCGGAGGTCGACGTAGGCGGCGTGCGGCGAAAGAACACATGGGTCACGGCTTTTGCACCGTTCGACCATCCGACCGTGGCGGTGGCGATCGTGGTTGAGAACGGCGTTTCGGGCGGGCTGACCGTGGCGCCGATGGTCCATGATGTTTTGGCCTCTGTTTTTGGCGAGGTGCCGCAAGACGAAAAAGCGGAAGCCGATGCAGGCGGGCGTGCCCCGGGCTTAGAACTGAGGGGCGACTGACATGCTCAAACGATTCATAGCGCGTTTCCAACACTTGAATTCCGTGCTTCTGGCCTGTATGGTCGGG
>CAZTDL010000361.1:0-5023 GCA_964612775.1 uncultured Lentisphaeraceae bacterium | reverse complement strand
TGGAAACGGTTGCTGGCCTACCTGCGGGGGACCCCGTTTTTGGAGATAATCGCCGACGCGGGTGAAGCCCTCTTTCTGTTCGTATGGCATACGCTGTGGAGTCTGTCCGGTATGACGGTGCTGGCGGGTTTCGGCTTGATCGTGTGGCTTCGGCATCGTGCGGGACGCCTAAAGCAAACGTCCTCGGCGCGTTTGCGATTGGAGTTGATTGAAACGATGCGGAAGTTTGAGCGACGGACGGTCGCCCCTCATCTGCGCCGGCGCGGTTTTGAGAGCTGGAGCGCTTGGCCGCAAAGGGTTGGCCCCGAACTGTCGCCCGAAATCCTGAGGCTGTTGCAGGAAGGGCTGAAACGATATCAGGAGATACGTTATAGCGTGACGTTGGACGAGGCCTCCGTCCGCGACTGGTGCGCGCGTGTGAAAAACAAAAACCGCTGACACCGCGGTGATGGCCTGTGGCCTCGAAGAAAATGCTTGGGACCTATGCCGTTTTATGCGACTTGTATTCAGAAAGGAATTCATGACACATTTTCTTTTCGATTTTGACGGCACGATCGGCAATACGATGCCGCTGTGCGTGGCTGCTTTTCGCGATGCGCTTGAGCCGCTCGCTCACCGACAGATTGCCGATGCCGAAATCCTGGCCACGTTCGGTCCGTCGGAGGATGGCACCATCAGGGCCCTGCTCCCGGACCATTTCGAGCAGGGATTGGCGCGTTACTTTGACAGCTTTGCGCGGCTCCACGACCAGTGGCCTGAGCCCTTTCCCGGCATACGCGGGCTGCTGGACTATGTGAAACAGACGGAGTCATTTCTCGGTCTTGTTACGGGCAGGGGGCCGCGCAACCTGGCGATCACGCTGACCCGCTATGGCCTGACGGATATGTTCCAGGTAATCAAGACCGGCCGGCCCGAGGGTAAGGTCAAAGAGTCCTGCATCGACGAGATCTTTACGGCGTATCCGCTCCGTCGAGAGGACACGATTTACGTGGGCGATACCGCCTACGACATTCAAGCCGCACACGCTTGCGGTATCCGCGCTGTCGCGGCGGCGTGGGCCCCGACCGTTGATCTCGCTCAACTTCAAGCCGCGAAGCCCGACTATTGCTTCGAAACGGTTGACGCTTTTTCCGAGGCGGTTCGGAACCATCAGCTGTGAAGGCGTGCCGCATCTTTTTGTCGAAAGGTCTTGAAAACCGGGTGGCCACGGGGTGCCGAGCGTGGTAAACTCGACTGATATTTATTGGTGTAACAGTAGAAGGAGATAGGCCGATGAGTGAAAAGACGAATGTGTCGGATGGAAAGAGGGCAGCCAGTGATCCTCTGGCCGGACAGGCGGCAGATGCGCGCTACAAGAGTTTCAATGAAACGGCCGATCCGTGGAAGGTGCTGGGGACGCTCGATTATGGTGAAGACCGCACGATGGTTTCCACCGTTGAGCGTGTGATTCAAGATGCCGATCCGTCGCAATATCCGGGGTTTGAAGACAAACTGCTGAAGATCGCGGCTGATCCGGCATGCACCGAGGCCGGATATGGGTTCGTGTGCCGTCTGCTGTCGTTGATCGCCTCGCCGAAGAGCGTGGCCGCGCTCAAGGGTAAGCTCACGAGCGAGAATGAGGTGGTCGCTTATTTGACGCGTATGGCGATCGAGCAGGTCCCGGGCACAGAAACGGATGTTGCCCTGCGTGAGGCGTGCGGTGTGGCCAAGGGACGCACGGCGGAAGGGTTGGCCGGCGCAATGGCCGTCAGGAGCCGTTCCCTGTAGGGGCGGGCCGGTGTGCCCGCCTTGTCGCTGAGGCGGGGAGATCCATCACCTAACTTTTTGAGGAATCGAAGATGAAAATGACACGGCGCGGATTCATGAAGACGGCAGGAGTGGTTGCCGGGACAATGACAGCCTTCCCCTCGATTATTCCTTCGACGGTGCTGGGGCAGGAGGCCCCGTCCAGAGTGTTGACGGTCGCCTGCGTGGGCGTGGGCGGTATGGGCCTTTCGCATATTACGCAGCTGTTGGACCGCAAGACGGTGCGTATCGTTGCGGTGGCGGATGTGGATCGCTTTCACCAGAAGCGTGCGGCGCAGATCATCAACAAGAAATACGGCAATACGAACTGCCGGATGGTTGGCGATTTTTGCGAGGTGACGCGGGCTAAAGATGTCGACCTGATCACGGTGGCGACTCCGGATAACTGGCACGCGCTCACGGTGATCGATGCGATCCGTAACGGCAAGGATGTTTTTGTGGAGAAACCGCTGACGCTGACGATTCGTGAGGGTCAGGCGTTGGTCGCGGAGTTGCGCAAGCACAAGCGCATCGGTCAGACGGGCACGATGCAGCGCTCGTCTGAGGGATTTCATCGCGCGGCTGAATTGATCCGTAACGGGAGGCTGGGCACTGTCAAACATATCGATGTGCTGATTCCCGCGAACAACCGTTACGTGGGTGCGACGTGGAAGCCGGAAGCGGTGCCTGAAGGCCTGGACTATGATTTCTGGCTGGGGCCTGCGCCGTATGCCCCGTACACCTCGCAGCGGACGCATTACCAGTTCCGCTACATTTTGGATTATGCGGGCGGACAGACCACCAACTGGGGCGCGCACTATCTGGATATCGCGCAGTGGGCGCTGGGCATGGACCAGTCCGGCCCCGTGGACGTCGATGGACATGGCGTGTATCCGACCAGCGGACTGTTTACGGCACCGACGCGTGTGGATGTGCGCTACACCTACGCCAGCGGCGTGACGATGCGGATGCGTACGCGCACCGACGGCATCTACGACGGCAATATCATCTTCTACGGCGACAAAGGTATGCTCGATGTCTCGCGCAGCAAGCTGAAATCCAATCCCGAGAGCATTCTCAAGGAACAGATCGGGGAAAACGAGGTCCATCTTTATAAAAGCCGTGATCACTTCGGCAACTGGATCGAGTGCGTGAAATCGCGCGAGTTGCCGGTTTCGGATCTGGCGATCGGCCACAAGACGACAAACCTGTGTAACATCGGGAATATTGTGATGCAACTTCAACGCAAATTGACATGGGATCCGGTGAAGGAATGCTTTGCGGACGACGCGATGGCCAACCGGATGCTCACGCGTTCGATGCGCGGCCCGTGGTCGTTGGCGTAACGGATGTTCCCATGAAGCGGCTGCTCGAAAAAATCGAAAAGGCCCGCCGTGTCGCGGTTTTTACAGGTGCGGGCGTCTCGACGCTTTGCGGCATACCGGATTTTCGCGGTCCGAAAGGCCTTTATAAACAGCCGGACGCCGAACGTATCTTCGATATCGACTGGTTTCGGCGCGATCCCTCGATCTACTACAAAGGCTGCATGGAGCTGGTCTACGGCTTGAAGCGTTTCAAGCCCGGGCCGGTTCATCAGGCGATCGCGCGCCTTGAGCAGGCAGGGATCGTTCAAGGCATCATCACGCAGAACATCGATATGCTGCATCAGAAGGCCGGGTCGAGGACGGTTTACGAAGTGCACGGCTCGCCACTCCTGCACCACTGTTTCACGTGCGGGCGGGAGAAAACGTTCAACGAGATCTGCACCCTGCTGGAGACGGTTGAAGTGCCGCGCTGCGAACACTGTGGCGGGGCCTACAAGCCCGACATCACTTTTTTCGGGGAAATGCTGCCGGAACGCGCCTTCGACGGCGCGGTGGCGCTGGCGCAGAAGGCCGATCTGATGCTCGTGCTCGGCTCCTCGCTGACCGTGCATCCCGCCGCTTCGATTCCGCCGCTGACGGTCCGTGCGGGCGGCGAGCTGGTGATGGTCAATGCCCAGCCGACGCCGCTCGACAGGATGGCGACGCTCTGCTATCCCGACCTCGCCGCCTTTGCGGAGGCGATCTTGGACAAATGGCCTGAGACGTGAAATCGTCGTCGTTGCCGCTACGGACGTCCCAGCGCGGCTTCAATGCGTTGCGTTAGACGGCGCGCAAAATCATCGAGCTTGTCGCGCGTCCATGTGGTGACCACGTACTGGCGCGTTTCGAGAAAAAGCTTTTTGTCGCGCGCTTCCGTTTCTTCGCATGTCCAGAAGATCGGTTTGCCGAGGCCGATGGCGAGCCCCGCCTCAAAAAAGGCGAGGGGCGATTGGCCGGTAAGGTCTACGACCATGATTGCGGCGTTGCGGAGATCGACGATCAGCTCGTCCGTCACCTTGTTGAGGTGTTCGCGGCTGTCGATGCGGACGGCCGTGTAACCTGCGGTTTGAATGCCCGCCGATAACCCTTGCGTCCAGACTGTGTCTCCCTCCTTATCGAGAGAGAATGAAATGGCGGCGATCGGTTGCGCGGATCTGGCGGCCGACGTGTCGAGCGAGGCCCAACCTGCGGGCGTGAGTCGGTAGGCGAACGCGCCGCCGCCTTGACCTTGCTGCGGTCCTTTGCGCTGTCCGGCGCCTGCGGTTTCTTCCTCAATCAGCCCTTTATCGGCCAGATACCGGAGACAAAAGAGCAGTTCATTCTTGTTGGCGCAGAAGCCGACCGCGAGTTCGGTCGGCGAGAACGGCACCGTGTCGGCGAGCGTTTTTGAACGGCGGCGCAGGTATCTGAGCAGATAATCGCCTTTGACGATGAGGTCGGTATCGCGGGGGACCGCTATTTTTGCGACTTTATCGAGTTCCGCCCAAGATTTAAATAAGTCGACGGAGATCAGCAGCTTCTCGCCTAGGATTTCCCACGTGTTTCGGCATAGGCCGGAAAGCAAGTGTTGGGGCGGGAAGGCGGGGGGGCTATTCATGAGCTGGGTTTCAGCCAGCGTCTGAATCTGAAAGCGTCCGCATCGGGGGCAATGGATTTCGGACGTGTTGGAACCGGCTCCCGCGTGCGAAACGTTCGGCGTGCGGCAAATGGGGCAGGGTGTTCGGTTTTCCATGATCGTTTCTCTTTCTGCGGGTCTTTCCCGCGTGTTGCTCGCTAGAAAAAATCGCGTAACGTTGCGATCGCCTTGAGGTATTTGGCGTAACGCAACGTATAGAGGTCGCGTCGTGAGGCGTCGGGCTCATGTCGCCTCGCGA
>CAZTDL010000360.1:0-5026 GCA_964612775.1 uncultured Lentisphaeraceae bacterium | reverse complement strand
CCCAGATCGGACCGTTTCTGGTTACGCCAGCAAAGAGGGTCCGATCCCAGATAGTTTCCCGTCATCTGGAAAGCCGCGCCGCGGCAACCGTAGCAGACCTCGGCCTTTTCGCAGCACCCGCACGCGCCCTGAATGGTCCGTGCATGATCACGCAAATCCGTGATGACCTCGCTGTCCGCCAGAATCTTGGCAAGCGACTGTAGCCGGACGTTGCCGACCGGGAGCTGCACACCGACGCACGGCATCACGACACCGGACGCGGTCACCAGACACGAGAACGAATGGCGAAGGCAGGCGTTACCCACCAACGGCGGCTGAGCGTCCCAAACGCGGTTGAACTGTTCGCGATCAATTTTGCAGATTGTTTCAAACAGCGCATGCGTCTCTTCGACACTCGGAGCCAACGCGTCCTCATTTTGCCGGGCGCGTCCCTGCGGCGTCAGCATCTCAAAATAGGGCTCCATGCCTTCCGAGCGGATCCAACGCCAAAGTTCAGGCAACTCACGAATGTTCTGCCTGCAAATAACGGTGCTCAGGGCCAACCGAGCCGAGGCGGAGGGATAACCCGCCGCCCGCAGGTTCGTGTAGGCGTCAGACATAATGACGGACGCCCCCTCCACCCCTGCGAGCCAGTCCTGTACCGACGCGTCGGACGAATGCCACTTGAGCACGACATGCACGCCGAGCGCGTACAGGCGTGACGCCATCGCCGCGGTCATGTTCGATCCGTTGGTGAAAAGCTCGACCGCCAGCCCGCGGGCGCGCATCCATTCGCAAAGGTCGAAGGTGAAGGCATACAACATCGGTTCGCCGCCGAGCAACACAATCTTGCGGGCCCCCAGCGACTGAGCCTGCGCCACAACATCTTTGATTTCTTCGAGCTTCAACTCCTGATTGCCGGAAGCGGCGGACACGGCGCCATCGCCGACATAACAGTAACGGCACTGGAAATTGCACAGGGTCCCCACCTCAATCTCCATCGTCAGCAGACCGTTAGTGGCACGTGCGTTTAAAACATCCTCATTCGAAAACTCACACCCAAACAACATGGACGCGCAACTCATTCCAGAAAGCCCCCGTACGGTTTGAATAAAAAAATATTATGCCAAAACCCTTTGCCCCTGTAATGCGCAATTTTCGACCACAGCCATTGAACCTAGCGCCGGAAGGCCCGATCCCGTCACGCAAAAAAAGCCGAAAGCCAACGTATTCTTGAGGCTTTCAGCATTTCGCAGTAATGGTTGGACCAGCGGGATTCGAACCCGCGACCCCAACATTAAAAGTGTCGTGCTCTACCAACTGAGCTATGGTCCAATACGCGAAAAATTTCGTGTTAGTTAACCACAAAATAAGTCACGTGTCAATTGACCTCATCACATAATCACCGTATACTCTCAACGCATTCGCACAGAAAGGTGACGCCGCATGAATTTAATTGAAAAAATCTTCGCAAATCCAAAGGAATTCTCGTTGAATGTCGAGACTTTGGGCGAATGCAAAATCGAGTCTCCGATCCGCAACCGCGAGTTCATAGACGATGATGAACGCATCCTGATCACCGAAAACGTCAAGAATCTTCAGTTAGCCACAGACCATCTGGGCATTACGCCGTCTTTTGAGCGCGCCGGACCCCACCAAAAAATCTTTCACGACCCGGCTTGGAGCCGGGTCGGCATCGTGACCGCAGGCGGGCTCTGCCCCGGGCTGAATCATGTGATCAAGGGTCTAGTCGAGATCCTCATGTTCGATTATGGGATCAAAACGATCTTCGGCATCCGTTACGGCTACGCCGGGCTCATCCCCCGCTTCGGCTTTAAACCGGTCATGCTTGACACCGACAACGTCGACACCATCCACGAGCACGGCGGAACGATGCTGGGCTCCTCGCGAGGCCAGCAGAACACCGGCGAAATCGTCGACACGCTTGCCCGCATGAACATCAATCTGCTGTTCTGCATCGGCGGAGACGGCTCGCTGCGGTGCGCGCGCGACATCGCCGACGAATGCAAACGCCGCAAGCTCGCGATCAGCGTCGTCGGCATCCCGAAGACCATCGACAATGACCTGCATTTCGTCGGACGCAGTTTCGGATTTGAGACGGCCGTCGCCGAAGCCACGCAGATCATCAAAGCCGCCCACACCGAAGCGAAGGGCACGTTCAACGGAATCGGGCTTGTCAAGCTCATGGGGCGTGACTCAGGATTCATCACGGCCTATGCCACGCTGGCAAACCCGGTCGTGAACTTTTGCCTCATTCCCGAACTCGATTTCGAAATGGATGGACCGCACGGTCTTCTGGCGGCATTGACTTACCGGTTCGACCGGTTCAAGGACCACGCCGTGATCGTCGTGGCGGAAGGTGCCGGACAGCGGCACATTTCGGGTGAACCGGTGCGTAAAGACGCTTCAGGCAACATTCTGAAAAAGGACATCGGCGAGTACTTGAACCATCGCATCACGGAACATTTCAAGAAAACCAAACGCGTGGCGTCCGTCAAGTATTTCGATCCCAGTTACACGGTCCGCAGCGTACCGGCCAAAGGTACGGACGCGATTCGCTGTTACATGCTGGCGCGTAACGCCGTCCATGCCGCCATGGCGGGACGGACCAACTGCGTCGTCGGGAATCAGGACGATTGGTACACGCTGGTGCCAATCCGACTGGCCACCATCGAACGCCAGCAAGTGAACCTCAGCAGCGACCTGTGGCGCGCGGTATTGGACGCCACCGGGCAGGTTCTTTACTTCGACGGTGACTCAGACGGCAATCGTAACAGAGGAACAAATGTACCATGAGTGATACGCAAGACTCCGCACACGCTCACAAACGGTGTGCCGTGGTCGGCATTGTCGGACGAACCAATTCAGGCAAGTCCACGTTGCTGAACCGAATGGTGGGCGAAAAAGTGAGTATTGTCAGCCCGGTGATGCAGACGACTCGCAACACGGTACGGGGTATTTTGACGGATGACAAAGGTCAGCTTGTTTTTCTCGACACGCCCGGACTCCACAAATCGGAGAGCACGCTCGGAACGCTCATGAACCGAATGGCGCGTCAGGCCTCGGCGGGTGTCGACATTCTCATGATCGTTTTCGATGCCGGCGGCCGACCGCATATGGAAGACGACGGCTGGATGCGGCGTGCCGTCCACGCTGAACAGCCCGTGGTGTTTGTGCTCAACAAAAGCGACCAGAACCCCTTCTACGAAGCGGCGTTCAAAGAGCTGTGGCAAACGGTCCAGACAGAAAAGCAGAGTCAAAAGGAGGTCTTCTGGGTCAAAACATCAGCCATCCACCCGGCCGGGGCTTTGGATTTGATCGACCTGCTCTACACGCTCGCGCAGCCGGCGGAAGCTTTTCTTTTCCCGGAAGACATTGTGACTGACTATCCCCGCAAGCTGGCCATCGCCGACGTGATCCGGGAAAAGTTCCTGTCACGCCTGCACGACGAATTGCCGCACGAGTTGGGCGTGAAAGTGGAAAAAATCGATGAGACGCCGACCGCGTGGGCGGTTTCGGCGACCGTTTACGTGAGCCGGAATTCGCAAAAGGGCATTGTCATCGGCCCGAAGGGAAGAACGCTCAAATACGTCAGACAGTGCGCAGAACCGGAACTTTCCGACGTCTTCGGGGTTCACGTTACGCTTGAGCTGTGGGTCAAGGTCGAAAAAGACTGGATGAAAAATTTCTGGCTACTGCAGCAAATGGGATATGCGGGCAAACTCTAATTTTTGGCTAACCGTCCTAAACCGCATTGACTTGTAAGCGTTTGGTGACTAAGCTATGCACAATTCTGATCTTATTTGAGGTGTTGTGAAATGGCATGTTTAGCTGTACTGGATGGCCCCCTTAAGGGGCAACGTGTAGCATTGGATCAACCCGTTACCCGCATTGGACGACGGGAAGGGAACGATTGGGTGCTTCAAGACGGTTCAGTGTCAGGAGCACATTGCGAGATAGAAAAGAGCGAGTCGGGTTTCAATCTCCGCGATTTAGGGTCTACCAACGGAACAAAGGTCAACAGCGAGCCGATTAAAGAGAAGTTGCTTTTCCGTAATGACATCATCCTGATGGGCGAGATTCCCGTCATGATTGAAGGGGACGACGTGCCGCAGTCGGGGCAAACCGGACCTTATGCCATTCCCCGAACCACGATCGTCATCCAACAAAAACGCACGCTCGAAACGCCCAAAGAATTCGGAAAGAAGTCGAACTCCAACAAACTCTGGATCGCGCTCATCGTCGTATTGTTGCTGGTCATCGCCGCTCTGCTGGTGAAATTGTTCTCGGGCACGCCCGGGGCGGCTTAATCGCGCGCGGCATCTTTTTTCAGAGCATCCAGCCTAGAAACAGTTCTTTCGCAAGCGGGGCCACAACGCGTTCTTCGGCCCCGTCTTTTCCGATGATTTTGACCGTCACATCGTTCCGGTCTCCGTGATCCCCGTAAGCCGCGCAGATCCCCGCGGCTAAGGCAACATCCTCTTCGCCGGCCCCGCAGGGGATCAACGCCGTGGGTCCAGGCACATTCACCGTGTGCAGGAGAATGTCATTTTCTCTCTGCGCTTGCCGCAACGCCATATTGTCGCGCGAATCGCGGCCCGCCACGCATTTCGCCCCTCCCGGCAAACGGAAGTGCCTGCCGCAAAGCAACAGGCGTAACAGACGCTCGCTTTCGAGCCCCTCGTTCTGGCGCATATCGGCCAATTTGCGGCAGAAGCCCTTCTCCGTCAACAGACACCCCCCCGCGGGCGAGGGATATTCCTTCAGACCGTATTGTGCCGCCAACGCCATCTGGGGCTTGCGCGTCCGGCCGCTCAACCCCAACAAACGGGTCCGGTCAATCAGGCCCTCGGTCTCAGGCTGCGTCGGTTCCAGCAACAGCGCGCTCAACGGACGCACCAGTCGTCCGCCCAAAGCCGAATCTTTCTCGACGATGCCCAGCGAACGTCTGTTCTGGGACATGGGCCGCTGGTTGAGAACCTCGCCCGTCGCCACAAAGTCAAAGCCCTTTTCCGTCATCATTTCC
>CAZTDL010000359.1:0-5035 GCA_964612775.1 uncultured Lentisphaeraceae bacterium | reverse complement strand
TGCCGTTCTTGATGAGTTCGTTCTGAGCTTTTAGTTCGGCGAGCTTAACGGCTGACTCCGCCGATTCTTTCTTCGTTTGCGCGATCTTCTCTTGAAGTACGGTAGTCTCACGGTTTACCAGTTCAATGCGTTCTTGAAGCAACTCGCGTCCGACACGCCAGTCCTGCTCTTCTTTTGAGACGAGCCGCTGGGTGTCTATCCACTTCTCCAAATCTTGTTTAGCCTTGTCCAATGCCTCTTGCGCGCAAGCGGCACCGGCCGCAATCACCAGCAATATTCCAATCGTGTGTCTCATTTTCTTCCTTTCCTTATGGGCGGCTCACCTTACCATTCGCATCCCAGCGACATGCCATAGATGCGCCCCGTTTTGTAAGTGGTGTTGGGTATGTCGCGATAAGGTGTCCGGTACAGGGTCTCGATTTCCGGGTCGAGCACGTTCTTGAATTCCAATCCCAGTCGCCATATCTTGGCGAATTTGAACCCGATCATCAGATCCAACGTGCCGACAGGCTTCTCGATGATGCTGGGCACATAGGTGTCGTCCGTGGCCGTATCGCCAGAGACATAGGTTTCGCCTTTCAGGTTGTAAAACAATCCGATGCTCAATCCGGTCTGTTCGTTCTCATACATCACGTTCACATTGCCAAGCAGATCAGCCTGTCCGTCCATGGGGCGAGATTTGTCGTATACATGCGCTTTCAGGAGTTTCTCGCGGATGTCTTCGGGATATTCAACCTCCGACTCTTGGATCGTCGCGTTCCCGCCCACAGAGAAGTCGTTGAGGCCCGACCAGATGAAGCCGAGTCCTTTGCGCGCTTCGAGTTCGATACCTTTAATTTCCGCCGCGCCATAGTTCTCGGGATAGATGTAATCGAGCGCGCCTGCCTGAGTGTCTCGGCGGGTGGAGTATTGAATCGGATCGGCGATGGTCTTGTAAAATACGCTGGCGGCGAGGAGGTCCACGCCGCGCCCCGGTCTCCATTCGATGCGGGCGTCGTAGTTATCGAGTTTCGACATTTGCAGGTCCGGATTGCCGAGAAAAACCCGCGACGCATCGTAGTCCTGATAAAGAACGGGAGTGATCTCTTTGAACGTCGGACGCGCGATGGTTTGGCCGTAGGCAAGACGGAGGCTCAAATCCTCCGGCATTTTAACGTTCACGGCCAAGGCCGGCAATACGTCCGGCTGGTCGATCTCCGCATTCGCCTCCTCAGGCTCGACATTGGAGCGGAATCCGATACGGCCGGCGTTTGCGAGCTCGTCAGCGCTTTTGGCGTTTTCTTCCGTGATGAGATTATAGAGGGTGATTTTGTCAGATGAGGGCGAACTGATGCTCGTCTGCATATAGGTGCTCTCCAAGCGCGCCCCGCCGGTTAACTCTACCCATTCCGGCAGCGGAGCTTTCAGCATCAGATAGTAGGCGGTCAACTCTTGCCGCCCATCGTATTCGATGCTTCTGGGGTCCAGCGCGGGCAGAACGAGCTTGTCGAGCGCTCCGAAGTCGCTATAGTCATACTCGTTTTCGGCCCCCAGCGTTTCGGGAACCACAATCGAAAACACCCTGTTACGATAGGTCCGGTCCATGAAATCACCGAAAACGCCGGTCTTGAAATATCCCTCGTTGCCCAGCAGCGAAAAAGGTTGTTTGACGTTCAGTTGCCCTTGCCATGCCGCTTCGCGGGTGTCTTGCCAACGGCGTTCGTAATCCTCGATGTTGGTGCCGCTCTCCGTCGTGTCCGTCGGCGTCTCTGGACGGCCCGGCTGATAAATTTCCTGAACCCGTCTGTAGGTGTAGTCGCCTTTGATTGAGCGCCGATCAGGCTCGATGCTTTCGGCAACGTTGTAAGCGCCGGTCCAATCGATTTCCGTATCCTTCGATTGGGGGATGATGTGTTTCCCCGATAACTGGAAACTGCCGTTTTCGTTTTCCGAATACTGCATGACCGAGCTCAGCGTCCGGGACCGTTCTTCGGTGATGCGCGTGCCGATCACCGTCCGCCCGCTACGAATGTCGTTGGCGGTAACGTCCAAAGAACCTTTCGGCCCGTGCCTCAGATCGACCACATCGCGCGCTTGATGCGTATAGAGCGTTGTGAACTTCAGCTCATTGTTTTCATTCTTCGCGCCCAACGTTAGTCCTGTGCTCCATAACTCTTCGTCCGCCGAGGTCTCGATATACGTCTTGCCGCCCTCGCCCGCGAGTCCTGTCACTTTCTCCGCGTCGGCGTTCTGTTCCATCCCATATTTCATCCCTTCTTTATATTTGTATTTTTGGCTGTAAGAGCCGGTCAGAAGCGCTCCGAATGTCCAGTCGTTTTTAGCGACGGAGTCGCCGACCGCGAACTTCGCGCCGGTGTTGACCGGAGGAGCCGATGATTCAATCTTTGAACTGTAACGTTCGCTCGGAACGGTTTTCTTTTCGCCCGAGCCTGTATTGCTGACGGACCGTGTTCCGCGCGGGACGTCGGAATTTCCGCTGTCCCAGAATCGCATGCTGCCGATACGCATGCCGCCGAAATCGTTGCCGCCGCCCGCATAGCTTTTGAAATCCTTTTCTCCTGTGGCGTTGGTGTCGTATTCAGTCGAGATGCCGGCTTTCAGAATGGGCTTAGACGGAACCCCCCTCGTGATGATGTTGATTCCGCCGCTGGCGTCGCCTTGTTGGTCGGGCATGAAGGTTTTCGTCACTTGGATGCTTTCAATCATGGACGACGGGAATTGGTCCAGTTGAATGGCCCGCTTATCTTTATCAGCGGTAGGCATGCGTACGCCGTTGATCAGTGTTGCCGTGTAGCGGTCGCCCAAACCGCGAATGACCGCATATTTTCCGTCCTGAATGCTGGCTCCGGTTACCAGTCGAAGGGCGGCCGCCGCAGTTCCTGCGCCGGCTTTTGACATCATGTCGCCACCTACGGAGTCCATCAGGCTGGAATGCTGTGAGCGGATCTCCAACTGTTTCAAGTCCGAGGCGCCGCCTCCGAAATCGATGTCTTTGACGACGAATTCTTCCATGTCGGTAAAAGCGCCGTTCAAACGGACCTCTTCGGAACGGGCGTCGCCGGGAATGACAACGACCTGACGCAGAACTTTCCTCTCAAACCCGGGGGCATTGACCACCACCGTGTAAGCGCCTCCGGGCAATGTCTCAAACAAGGCGTTGCCGTCCTCGCCCGCAACCGCTTTCTTGCCGGTCTCCGCAAGTTGCACAAAAGCGCCTTCAAGCGGCACATCCCAGTCTTGATCGATGACGCGGATACGCAAGGATCCGGGCGCCGCATCCTGCGTAAGGCCGCCGGCGGCAATGAAAATGATGATAAAAAATCCGGCGGTCCCTTTTGCGAGGCGCGCGGTGCAGTGCCGCATGGCCGCCTGGGGATCGATCACTAATACAATCCATGCCATCCGCCAACAAAATCTGCGTGTTAATCTCACCAAAACCTCATATTTGCTATGCGTTTCTTCCGTCGTCTGCGGGAAATCCGCCGCAGACGACGGAAGTCGTTCTTCTGTACAGGAACGTGCGGCCGTCCGCTTACTGCACGGAGCCTTCAACGATCTGATAGAACTTTGAGGCCTGAGGCGCTGTCCCAAGAATATCTACGATGCTCTTTGTGCCAGCCTCGTCGCAGCGGAAGGTCTTGACCTCCGTCCAATCTGCGTCGGAAAGACTGTCTTTGCTCTGGAGCTGGTAGATCTTGCCGACCTCTCCGTTGACAGAGAGCATCGACGAGATTTGCAACTCATTGATTGCCGTGCCTGTGGTTGCGGCGAAACGGCCGATAACCGTCGACAGCCCGTTGAAAGATCCGCTGGCGGATACGTTTTCAGCCGGGGCGTTCGTGAATGTCCCGAAAACGCCCAGACTGGCAATCGTGGTCCACCCCTGCGCCCAGTTGCTGTCAGCGCTGAAGGCGCCGCGATATGCGGTCGGCGTCACCCAGCTGTCGGGCACATAGACAGCGCCTGACACCGCGTCGTTTGCCGCGCAGGGATCAAGCCTGTTCACCTCGTAGCATGCGCCTGATGCGGACGGTGTGACGGATGCCCTCAAGCGTTGGCGAATCGGCATCAGATTTGTCTCGTCGGCGATAGCGTTGGTGCTCGCGGCGGTCATGTTGAACAGGTCGATAACATTGCCTTCTGAAGGGAGTTGCCAATCCGAGTATGAGTATGCCGTACTGTCGAACCAAGGTCCTTTGCCGGCTGCGGAATCGATCCATGTGTAAACCGTTTTGAGGGCCGATCCGCCCTGTTGCGTCGGGTTTAGCCCGGATGTGATATTCCAGAAGACCGATCCGCGGATGCAGGCCTGTTTGCTGGGCACTTGGGCTTGATAGAAGTCGTCGGCGCCGACCCAATCGCCGGCCGCGTTCAGCGCGGTCCACGTCGGATAGTCAATTATGGCGGTTCCGAAGCGTTCAGTCGCATTTAAGGTGATTCCGTTCCCGGTGTTGTCGGTGCGGTTCTCGATCATTGTCGCGACGCTTCCGAAGTCCATGAAAATCGAATTGAAGATTTGCGGCGACGCGTTGTCACGCATCGAGATGGCGATGTTGCGTTTGCCGTTGCCCGTGTACTCGGTGCCGATCAGTGTGACGTTGTCCCACAGCGATGCGGAGAAGAGTAACGATCCCGATGCCGCAACCGTTTCGAAGCCGTCCATTTCCAAGCCTTTGTCTGACGCGCCCGACTCGACCTTTGAGCCGCCCAAGTCACGCTGCACGCCGAGCAGGAACTGGTTTTTACCGCGGAATCCGCAGTCGCTGTCGAAGATGTCGTCGCCCGCCCCCCAAGCGACGAGGTGTTTGGCGCAAACCGTGCCGCCGAACCACTCGAACGCGTCGTCTTGATTGTTGTACACTTCGATGTGGTGGACTTCGGTATTGCGCCCGATGCCGTAGAACGTCAATCCGTTCAGTTCTTTTGAGGAGGCGAGCTGATAGCCGCCGTAACGGATCTGGACATATTTAAAAACGCCGCTGGAATCGTTGTCATCGTTGCCGCCGCCCGCAACGCCCAGCGCGGTATCGATGCC
>CAZTDL010000358.1:0-5043 GCA_964612775.1 uncultured Lentisphaeraceae bacterium | reverse complement strand
ACCAGGCCATAACCCGCAAGCAGTAAGGCATAATGCGCGGGGGCGCGTCTGCGGGCCTGTCCGTCTCCGGTTTTTGCGATACCATTAGGCCTGCTTAACATTAATAGAGCCCTCCCATGAGGGGCATCCAGACGTCCGCTTTGATGGCGACTTCGTCTTTGTCGTAAATGAGTTGGCGGATGACGGGATCGACCGGCACATGGAGGGTTTCTTCCGTATGGATGAATCCGAGCGTGGCGGCCGCGCTTGGCGACGAGTGGAGGCTGATCATGGATGTCGGCAGGTGGCTCTCGGCGGCGACATAGGTCCAGTCACTCGGGTTTCGGACGGATAACCCCGCGAGGGCGGAGAGCGTGGCGGAAAGCATGGCCGAGTTGCGGACGGGCTGGTCGTCGGCGGTATAGCGTTCGCCGTCTGCGCCCGCGTCCCAGTCTGAAAGGTAGTCGGGAGCGACGGAAAGCGCGCCGCTTTCCATGGCCCGTTCGCCTGCGTCCCCGCGCAGCACCGCATGCAGGAAAAGCGATGTGCGGGCCATGAGGTTGACATGGACGAGTCCGGTCAGCACGATCAGCAGCAGGAGCAGCCCGGTAATAAACTCAATCGCCGCTTGGCCGGAGCGGGACTGATTAGGCTGTGGGATGAAGCTAGGCATCAGTGGCCCCTCCTGCTGCCGCCGCCACGGTGATCGCCGCCTGTGGACACTTTGCAGTTCTGGCAATTGAGCTCCAGCCACGCGATACCCTCTTGACGGAAAGCGGCGTTCTCCCACGTGGCGAGAGCGCTGCAGTAACGGCAGCCGGAAAGCCGAGGTCCGACGTCGAGATAGGGTTGCAGGTGGCTGTGGATGTGCCGCACCCATTCGATGTCCGATGAGTTGTTCTCCGAGCCGGACGCCGCATCGACGGGAATGAGACGCACGTTTCGGAAAGCGGGCAGAACGAAGGAGGATGCGGCGTTAACGCAAAGCTTGTCGGTGCCGTCTTCGAGATATCCGAACGGTTTGGCGGCGGCGGACCAGACCACTCTGTCGCTCCGGTTGCCGCCGTCGATGCCGGGCGTTATTCGATCAACGGAGGCGTAGACGCGCAGAACGGCATCGGCGCCTGCCGTGTCGTATTCGGGACGCACGGTGCCGGTGATGGGGAAGGCGTTTTCCCCGTCGGGACTGATGCGGGTCCATGCGGTCCAGTCCTTGGCGTTGTAGACGTACCAGTTTTCGATTCTGTCGAGGATGTTGGTGGCGGTGATCTGGGACGCGGTGACGGTGTCAAAGCCCGCCGCCTGAAAGCAGGCTTCCAGTTCGGAGGCGGAGAAAAGATTCGAGAGCCGGGTGGAAAAGGGACGCAACCCGATGCCGAAGATTTCGGAGTCGGCATAATCGGCGACATCCGGCTCGGGGATCTGCGGCCAGTCGCGGAAAGAGGAATAGGAGGCAAGCCAATCCCGCGCGTGAAGATAGAACCAACACCAGTCACGGCCTTCAATCGCTTCGTAAAACGCCTTCTCCATCAGTAGGTGTCCGGCTGAGGGATCAAGGAAGAATTGCGCGTTATCCGGACCGGCGGCGATTCCGTCCGCTGTGATCTGCGCGAGCATGTCTGCGTATTCATTCCACGCGCCGGGCCAGGGTTCCGCGAAATAGAGGGCGCCGTCGAAACGTGCGGTGTACTGCGATCGGATCGTGGCTACGTGCTCGTTGAGCAGGGCGGTCATGTCCGCATCGACGTACATATGATTGTTTTTGGCGGCGATTTGGGCGGCGAAGAGAGCGGTCATGGGGCCGGTGAAGCAGAGCCGTGCCTGCATGTTGGTAATGGCCTCGACGGCGGCCGCCTGGCCGTTGGCGAGTGCGAGAACGTGCATCAGATTGAGCTCGCCGACCAGATTGATCGTGGCGCCCTGCCAACGGGCGGCGGCAAGGGCCGCCGCATCGCCCGCGTTTTGCGCTTGGTCTTTGCGTTGAATGATGCGGTGCAGGTCAACGTTGAAGAGCAGCACGAAAATAAGCGCGGTGAAGGCCAACAACAGAAACACGATAGCCTGTCCGGAATGACGGGAAAGAGGCGTCGCCTTTGAGGCAGGCCTGTGAGTCTGCTGCCCTCTGTTGAATAAGCTGGGGCGTTCGCGTCTCACCAGTTCATGTCCTCCAGATAGAGCGGGTAGTGGCTTTCGATTGAAAAGAAACCTTCGATTCCGATATCCTCGCCTTGCGCGTCGCGCAGTTCGCCTTCGGCCAGCGGCGCGAGCGCGATCAGGAGCGGATGTCGCTGGCGCACCGTGACGCGTAACGTTCCGGGCGTGGTTCCGTTCAGGTTGATCGGCTCGTCGATGTCCACCGTCAACGCGTCCCAGAGTTCGTAATCAAGGAGGTTGTCGGCCGTCGGGTCGTTGATGCTGTCCATGTAGTCGGGGATACGTCCGATCTCCATCTGCGTGCCCGTTGAGCGGGTCGAAGAGTCTAGGGCGAGATCCCAGATGTCGCCCACACGGTTCTCGCTAAGCGCTGTCGTGATGGCGTTGTCGACTCCGGCCGACGGCGGCGTTAGTCGTCGGCCCGAAGCGGGTATGGCCGCCACGCGCGCGCTTTTTTCAACCATCCAGTGGTTGAAGCCCACAGCGCGTGAACGCGCGGCGCGTGCGGCCGCATGGCTCAGCACGGCCTTTGCGGCGAACAGATTGGCGTATTGGAAGATCGCGAGAAAACAGAGGCAGATCAGGATGATCACGAGGACGGATTCGATCATGGCCTGGCCGCTGCGGCGTGAGAAAACCGCAATAACCGGCGTCGCTGGCTCGCGCGCCTTACCCTGATGGGTGCGAATTTTCACGCATGTTTCCGGTTACTTGAACGTACCGTCGGAATCCAGGCTTTTCACTTTGTTCTCGTCGATCTCATCGGCGAGCGTGGCGGCTTCAGTGCCGACATCGGAGTCGAGAGCCGAAGTGGCCCCGGCAATCTTCTTGCCCGTGGCTTTGCTGAGGCGCGAGAAAAGGACCAGCAGCGTGATGGCGATGAGCACCACGATGATGATGTATTCGACCATGGTTTGGCCGTTGCGGCGGCCTGCGCGAAGTTTCATAAAGATCTCCCGTTTTACACACCACCACGGGACCTGTGGCCTAGGGATATTCCGAGGCGACCAGATCCAGAGTCCGATTGGATTGTTGCCTGACGGCATAGAGGAAAAGCGCGAGTACTGTGACGACGCCCAACATGGCCACGAACACGACCAGATACTCGGTCATGACTTGGCCCGAACGCCGGTTGCGGCCTTTGGCGGCTTTCGCTGTATGCGACAGGTTGTACATTGCTCATAATCATACCAAGGGCGGACTGTCATTGACAATGGCAATTCGCAATAGGCAAAGGCCGCCGTGTTGTGTAGACTGACCGCATGGGTCAAAAAGCGAAATGGACGGCGGCGGTACTGACGGGCATGATCGTTGCGGCACACGGGGAGGAACTGAAGATGATGACATACACGGCACGCAGATGTGTGGGATCGGGGGTGGACGGTGTGGACTTCGCGCATGCGGATGTAGGGAGGCTCGGTCAGGTTCGGCCGGAATCCTCCGATCATCGGCCGGAGGTCGTTTTCCGGGTGCTGCACGACAGTACCAGCCTCTATGTGCGTTTCGACGTAAAGGATCAGTACGTGCGCTCCGTGCAGACAGCGTATCAGTCTCCGGTGTGCACCGACAGTTGCGTGGAGTTCTTTGTGCAGCCGAAGGCGGATAAAGGATATTTTAATTTCGAGGTGAACGCTGGCGGAACGCTGCTTCTGTATTACGTGGAGGATCCGACTCGCACAGAGAAAGGGTTGGCGAAGTTTACGCCGGTATCCGAGGCATGGGGCAAACGGGTTGCGATCCGGTCGTCGTTGCCTGGGGAGGTGACCCCCGAGGTCGTCCGCCCGATGACGTGGTGTGTGCGTTTCGAGGTGCCCTTCGCGTTGTTTGAGGCTTTTGTCGGGGAAGTCGAAAAGAGCAATACGGTCTGGCGAGCCAATTTTTATAAGTGTGGCGACAAGACGTCGCATCCGCATTGGCTGTCTTGGTCTCCGGTATCGGCGCTGAACTTCCATCTGCCCTTGTGTTTCGGCGCGTTGGCGTTGGAATAAGGACAGCCTGTCCCGGATCATATTCGGTTGTGGATTAGATCGATGAACGGGGTCAGGATTTTTGTATGCAGATAGTTGTAACGGAGCTGTATTTCATCGCTCACCGAAGCGTAAACCGCAAACGTGTGATGCATGAGCGACACGGAAAAATCATCGAAAGAGGCGGATGTCGTGCAGTTCACCCAGAGGCCGATTCCGGCTAAATTAAAAAGATAGATGACGACATAGGAAAAAAGGCGTCCATACTCGTTGACGTCCGGTTGTTCGTTCAGCAGGCTTTGAATTGTGAAGCAGACGTGAAAACTCCACGTCAGGCCCACAAGGAAAAGCCAAAGAAGCGGAAGCGGCATCGGCTTGACGAACAGGCTGACGCCCCAGTGAAGCAGAATGACGATAACGGTATAGAGCGGGAAGAAGTAGGGGGCGAGCGTGATCAGCACGTTGCTTTTTGAGAGATTGACGCTGCCGCCTCGTTCCGTGACCTTCAGGCGACTGACGCGCGCGCCGAAGATCAAACCCCATAACGCGTGTGTCAACTCGTGCGCGACAACATAGGCTTTGACCGGCTGCGGCAAAAAGAACCACATGCCGAGCCAGAGAAAGTAACCGGTGATAAGCCATGTGGTTTCGGGCGAAAGGAGCGTGTTCGCGGGATGCGGAAGCCCGCTCAGAATGTCAAGCAATGCCAAGGTCACCGCGACACAGAGTGGCAACAAGGCCACACCTGTCAGAAACCTAAGCAGTCGAAACATTGTTTTCGCTCCTTAAAGTAGGTCGTCTTTCTTCTCGCGCGAAAGAGCCCGGCGAACTGAAAAGAAAAACCGCCTTTCCGAGTAAACCATTTTTTATATCATACTTTCATAAAAACCGACAAGTGCGCATAATGAGGGGAAATGATGGAAAATACGGGTTGGCTGGCGAC
>CAZTDL010000357.1:0-5079 GCA_964612775.1 uncultured Lentisphaeraceae bacterium | reverse complement strand
CGGCTCGGAGAAAGAACAGCCGCTGGCTTTTCGGCGCGCGCCGTCGCATCCCGGTCCGCAGCCGGGCGAAAAGACCGGTCAGCGGATTTTACACTATCCGACTGACATTCAACCGATTTTTGACAGTCACTGCGTATCTTGCCACGGGAACGCGGAGAAACTCGCGGGTCATTTGGATTTGCGCGGCACGCTGAGCAAGAAATTCTGTGTGTCTTACGAATCGCTCGTGCCCGAGCGGCGCAAAGGAAACCAGAACCGCGACCCGGGGCTGTTGGGCGTGGTGATCGGCGAGAATCATCCCAAGACCGGCAACGTCGCGTATCTGCCCGCCGGTTCGCTGGGCGCACGCACCAGCGTGCTGGCTGCGATGTTGAGCCGCGGCAAGATCGTGCTGACCGACGCGACACGGCAGGAGCGGGCGACGCGCTTGGCAAAGAAGCATGCCGATGCGGTTGCCCGGTTGAGCGCTGCGGAGTTCTTGCGTCTCGCCAACTGGATCGATACCAACTGTCAATACTATGGAAGTTATTGGGGGCGGCGAGATCTGAAATATAAGGATTCGCCGGATTTTCGATACGTGCCAAGCTTTGAAGAAGCCCGTAGCCGTTTTGCGCCCGCGTGGGTCGTGAAGCGTTAAGCCGCCGGGTCCGGCTGCGGACAACGATTCGGCTGAACGCGAAAGCGATGACGGCTGTCCCCGTTGAGAAGTGGCAGGCGTCTGAAAGGACGACAGGAAAAATGCGCACCCGGCGTAACGTCGCTTTGCTGATCGAAACCTCCAACGCATATGCGCGTGGATTACTGGAGGGTATCGTTTCCTACATGCGTGAAAACCGGGTGTGGTCCATTTATCTTCCCGAACACAGCCGCGGTGATCGGCCCCCTTCTTGGCTGGCGGACTGGGACGGCGACGGCGTCATTGCCCGGATCGAGAACGCCGCGATCGCCCGCGCGCTGGCGCGGATGGAACGGCCCGTCGTGGACGTAAGTGCGGCGAGGCTGCTTCCGTCGTTGCCGTGGGTTGAGACCGACAACGCGGCCTTCGCCCAAGCCGCCGCCGAACATCTGCTGGAGCGGGGCTTCAAACATTTTGGTTTCTGCGCCGACGGGCGGTTCAATTGGTCGTTGGAACGCGAACGCGGATTTGCGCGGCTTGTCCGTGCGGCGGGCGGCACTTACAGCGTGTGCGATCCGCTGGCGGAATCCCGCGGCGGCACGGCGGAACGTCTGGTCGAACACATTGGCGCGTGGCTCGCGTCGCTTCCGCGTCCGGCGGGCGTGATGGCTTGCTACGACTCGTACGGCCTTCAGGTGCTGGACGCCTGCCGTCGGCGCGGGATCGCCGTTCCGGATGAAATCGCCGTCATCGGCGTTGACAACGACGAGCTGTTGTGCAGCCTTGCCGACCCGCCTCTCTCCAGCGTCATTCCCAACACTCATCGCATGGGCTACGAGGCCGCCGCGCTGCTGGACCGGATGATGGCAGGTAAAAAAATACAGGCGTGCGCCCGTCTGATTCCTCCGCTCGGCGTGGCGACGCGCCCCTCCACAGACACGCTCGCCATCGATGACCTGCATGTTGTCCAGGCGATCCGCTTCATCCGTGAACGGGCCTGTGACGGCATCGGTGTGGCGGACGTGCTCAAGGCGGTTCCGCAGTCCCGTCGGCAGTTCGAACGCCGCTTTGCCAAACTCGTCGGGCGCACGCCGCATGCCGAAATCCTTCGCGTGCGGATGAACCGCGCGAAAGAACTGCTCGCCGGAACCGATTTGCCGCTGGAGGCTGTTGCCGAGCGTGTCGGTTTCGAATATCCCGAATATCTCAGCGTCGTTTTCAAACGGGAAACCGGTATTGCTCCAAGCCGATACCGGCTTGAAAACAACCTGTGAGCATGCGGTAAAAAAACTCAAATCAAAAACGCAAGGTCTCATGGCCCGCGCCCTTCTTTCGTGCTAACGTTTCCTCACAAACAAAGGGGAGGACGGTATGCCGAAGAAGAAACTCAATGTCGCCGTAGTCGGATTGGGGTTTGGCGCGGAATTCATTCCTATCTATCAGAAGCATCCGAATGCGAGGTTGGTTGCGATTTGCCAGCGGAACCGGAAAAAGCTGGATGCGCTCGGCGACACGTTCGGTATTGACGGACGGTATACGGCGTTCACAGAACTGCTCAAAAATGCGTCGGTGGAGGCCGTGCACATTAATTCGCCCATTCCCGATCACGCGTGGATGACGCTGGCCGCACTGAAAGCGGGAAAGCACGTGCTGTGTACCGTTCCGATGGCCACCACGATTCAAGACTGCAGGGAGATTGTGGAGGCCGTGAGTCAAACGGGGTTGACCTATATGATGGCTGAGACGGTCGTCTATTCCCGCGAGTTTCTTTACGTCAAAACGCTTTACGACACGGGCAAGCTCGGCAAACTTCAGTTCCTTCAGGCGAGTCATCTGCAGGATATGGACGGTTGGCCGGACTACTGGCCGGGGTTGCCGCCCATGTGGTACGCGACGCACTGCGTCGCGCCGATGCTGGCGCTCAACCGCGACACGGCGGAAAGCGTCTCCTGTTTCGGGTCCGGCACAATCCGCGAAGAACTCATCCCGAAATACGGATCGCCCTTCGCGGTCGAATCGGCGCACATCGCGTTTAAAGACTCGGACGTGACCGCACGGATTTATCGCGCACTGTTCGACGTGGCGCGTCAGTACCGCGAGAGCATCGATGTTTACGGTTCGAAGATGTCTTTCGAGTGGGCGCTGATCGAGCACGAGCCGCATGTGGTTCATACGGCGAAATTGCCGCAGTCGAAGATGGCCAAGAGGATCACCGTTCCGGACTATGCGAAGCGTCTTCCGAAAGCCCTTCGGGCGTTTACGACGAAGGGCGTTTACGACTTGGCGAAAAAGTCGCACTTTAGTTTCACGCAGGGCGGGGGACATGGCGGTTCGCATCCGCATCTTGTCCATGAATTCGTTTCTGCGCTGGTTGAAGCCCGCGAGCCTTTTCCGAACGCGCGGACGGCGGCCAACTGGACGTGCGTCGGACTGTGCGCGCATCAGTCCGCGCTTGCGGGAGGCAAAAACGTGCGTCTGCCCGCCTTTACGATTGAACAGAAAGGGAGAAAATCATGAAGCGGATTCCCGTATCGCGCCGGTCGTTTATGGGCAGCCTGCTGGCCGCCGGAGCCGCGCCTTGGATCATTCCCGCGCATGTGCTCGGCGAGCATGCTCCGTCGAACAAAATCACCATTGGCGCCGTCGGCCTGGGGAGTCAGGGGACGGGTGATCTGAAAATGTTTCTGGGGTTGGACAAGACGGCGCGGGTCGTCGCGCTCTGCGACTGCAACCGCCGCCATTTGGACCGCGCCGCGGGTGTGGTGAAAGAGATGTACGGCTCCTCGGACGGCGTGAAAACATACGGCGATTTCCGCGAACTGGTCTCTCTCCCGGAGGTTGACGCCGTGCAGGTAACAACGAATTTGCACTGGCACGCGTTGATCTCGCTGGCGGCGATTCGCAACGGGAAGCATGTCTTTCAGGAAAAACCGCTCGCCGCCTCCGTCGAAGAGGGCCAGGCGATCGCCGAGGCCGTCCACAAGAAGGGCGTCGTCTTCCAACTCGGTTACCAGCGCCGCGGCGGCAACCCGTTCCGCTGGGCGGGCGAGCTGGCGTTGAACGGCCGCCTCGGGAAAATCAGGGAAGTCCTTTGCTCCACGGTCGGGAATACCCATTGGGATTTCCTTCCGGAACGGCCCGTGCCGGATTGGATGGACTGGAACCGATGGTGCGGACCGGCGCCCCTTACGCCGTTTAACGAAAGAAAACTGGGCATTTGGCCGACGGAGCTCATGTCGCAGTATTCCCCCAACGGGATGTTCCAATGCTGGGGCGTGCATTATCTCGACCTCGCCCAATTCGGCCTGATGCGCCAAGCGGAAATGCCCGTCGAAGTGGAGGGCATGGGCGCGTTTCCTCCGACGGGATCAAGCATGACGGACACGGTGAATTTTTGGCGCGCCGCCTACACGTACGCCGACGGCCTCAAACTCATTTTCGTGGACAACACGAACGAATACGATTTGGTTCATGGAGTTCGCTTTGTGGGTGAAAGAGGCTGGGCGCAGGGGGAAGATCGCGGGTTCAAGTCCAGCATTGCGGGGATCGAACGCGATCCCGCCTGCAAACTCGGCGCGATGCCGATTGTCCTGCCGTCCTGTCGCGGCAACGTCATCGCCGATTTCATCGACACGCTCCGGGCGGGGCGCAAGGAGTGCCTGATCACGCAGATTGACGGCGCCAAGCATTCCGACTGGCTCGCGCACATCGGGATGCACGCCATCAAACTCGGGCGCAAACTTCATTTCGATGTGAAGACGGAGACGTACATCAACGACGACGAGGCGAACGCGATGCTGAAGCACCGCCCGTTCCGCGACGGCTGGAAACTCGAACGCGTGTGAAAAAGGGAGGGGACATGAGCACCAAGCGGTATCCCTGTCTATTGGGCGGGTTCCTGATGGCGGGAAGCGTGTGGGCGGGACTGACCGCCTCGCCCGTTGAGGGCGGCGGATACGCGTTTTATCGGGAGGGCGGAGGGCGTCCCATACTCGTTCAGAACGCGCGTCCGGATTTCCGCCCCTACATCCATCCGATTCTTGCTCCGGACGGCAACGGTATACTCACCGAAGACGCGCCCGAACATCATCCATGGCAGCACGGGCTCTATGTCGGACTCCATCAGGTGAACGGCATCAACTTCTGGGAAAAAGAGATCGGGCAGTTTCATCCCCAACGCATGACGGCACCGTCTGTCGAAGGGAACGCGGCGGAATGGTCGGTGACAACGCTGTGGACGGGAACAGACGGCACGCCGCAACTGACCGAAACGCAGACTTGGACGCTGACGGATCATCAGTCCCGCTATGTCCTCGATCTGCGGTGGACGCTCAAAGCGGAAAGAGCGATTCGTTTCGGACAATATGCATACGGAGGCTTGTTTTTAAGAATGCCGTTCAGAGGAAAAGGAACCGCCGTCAACAGCGAGGGGCAGGAAAACCGCGCGGCGGAAGCGCGGCGGG
>CAZTDL010000356.1:0-5093 GCA_964612775.1 uncultured Lentisphaeraceae bacterium | reverse complement strand
CATCGCCCCAGTGCGTGTGGATATTGAAACGGAGCCATTGTACGCCGTCGGCCACGAGCGGTATGATTTGAACGGGTGCCGGGACATTGCTCTCCGCCCGACTGAGCTGATGACTGCTCGACAGAACCGTATACGCCTTGTCCGGGCCCGCCACCAGAATCGAAAAAGATTGGACGCCGCGCGACGTCATCCCTGCTTGAACAAGTTGCCAGATCAGCGCATTCGTCACTCGGTATGTCGCCCCAAGATCGAACTCCAGCCATTCGTTCGAAACCGTCGTGAACGCCGAATGCCAAAACAGATTGCTCGCATTGGCGGAAGAATGCACGGCATCGCGGCCGACACCCGTCATACCCATGCAATTGATCATGTAGTAAGGTGAAACAAATCCCGGTTGTCCGGATGACGTTCCGTCCCAGGTTGTCCGCGCCGCCGCTCTAACCGGCGCAATAACCAACGCCTCATCCGCCCAGAGGCTTTCAACGATGGAAGCGGCAAAAGCGGCACTCGCGCCAATCATCCATACCTTCGCTCTTCCGGACATCATTCCTTTCCTCCGTTTTGGCTCATCACTTTTCACACGCCACCATAAAAACATATGAGGCAAGACAGGTCTACCCATCCCATGACAATATTGCTCAAATAAAAGTGTGTTTTTTGACAACCGCTCCGTGAGTGGCAAAACCCGATATCGATGTTATTTTAAAATTGTTCGCCTCCTGTTTTTCGATAAACGGAAGGCGTGACACCTGTTTTACGTTTGAAGATTGAGGTGAAATGTTTCTGATCGCAGAAGCCCGTCATTTCGGCAACGTCGGAAACGCTTAGATCCGTCTGCGCAAGAAGGCGGCGGGCCTCCCCGAGGCACAAACCAAGATGATATTGACCCAAGGTGATTCCGACCTCCGTGCGAAAGGCGGTACGCAGGGTCGAGTAACTTGTTCCGCACGATTTGGCGAGTTCGGTATAATTGACCGGTTCGCACGGACGAGAGGTCAGCGCAGCATGGGCGGCCGCCACACAGGGCGAAAAAATTGTGCCGTGCGCCGATGAAGCCGTCATGCCAACCAATCCGTCTTCGATATGCCGGGCGGCCTCTTGAAGATTCCGGATACAGTCGAGGAGACGTTTGAGCGGAAGACGTTTCGCAGTCCCGGTTACCCAAAGAGCAGCCACAGGTGTTTTTTTGGGGTTGAGAACGGCAACTGCGCCGCAATGGCAACCCTTGATCTCTTCGGAAAAATCTGTGGCGTAACCGGCCGAACGGATATGGGCGATCTCCGCCTCGAACATCTCTCGCGTAGTGATCGTGTTCGGCGTGAACCGTTTGAACGTAAGCTTGTTCAGCAGAGCGTTCCGTCTTTTTTCAGGAAGAGCCGCGATGAAAGCCTTTCCCGGCGCAGAAGTGTGCAGGGGAAAGTTCAGTCCGACCGCGATGTTATAGCAGAAACGATCAGGTCCCCCCACACTGTCCAGAACGACACCGACCGCGCGTTTCTCATCAATCACAGAGACACCGAATGTTTCCGGCATCCTGCATTTGATTGAGCGAAGGATCGGAGATGCAAGTGTTTTCAGGTTTTCGTTTAGCATATTACACCCCACTTTAAGAGGTGGCCGGTTGTTGAGTCAAGCGTTCACGAAACGTGGCGCGTCACACATCACGTTGCAGAACGCCCCGCAATATCGGACAGACGGCTTCCCGATCTCTCCCAAACATTCGCGTCCCGCATGGCAAAAGAACGCTTTCGGGCCGCACTCCCCTACTCCCACGCAGTCTCGTCCGCCGGGAAAGGTCCCGGTCTGATCAAAATCGGCGCGCTTTTCAAGCGAGGTTTGATCGCCAGCCACTCCGAGCCTTGAAAAACCGGATCGTCCTCCATCCGGACGTCCACATCCGAAAGATATGGACACATGGTATCCACCCATAGAATCAACCGCAACAGGCTATAGGGATCGACCTTTACGCCATGATGCTTGCCGCTCGACGCGCGTTCCACCAGCCTGCTGCGATACGAAAGACGCGTCATCGCCTCAGGCGTACGATAGGCCGCGGGATCGACCGTGCTGTAGTTCTCCACTTTCAGCGTGCCTGCCAAATCGTATCCAGGCGGCAGCTTATCGGGATCCTCGATCCTCTTCTTTCCCCAGCCCGGCATACCGATTAAGGTCATGTAAGGCTCATATCCCCGCAGTGTCAAATCAAGCGTTTTGCGTCCCTCACCGTCACCTTGATGACACTTTCCGCAATAACGGTTCAACACCGGTTGCACATCCTTGAGATAACCGACCGAGGTGCCAAACCGCTCGACGTAGGCCGCCTCTTTTTTGTCAGGCTGTGCCGCGCCCGAAGCGCTCAGGGCCATCGCTTGAGCGAGCGTCGTGCACCCATCCGGCGCAACCGTAAACACGAGATCGTACGCCCATGGCACGGGGGTAATCACGTCCGGCGAGCCCCGAACCACTATCGAAGGCCCGGCTCCCTGCTGTGGCGCGCGACTATGCTGCTCGTGGCACCCCAGACATCCGCGGCTTTCGCCCGGCATAACGTTGGCGAAACTGCGCATGGTCTGCAACGCGCAGTGCTTCTCGTCCAACAGCTGAAAGTGCAGCGCCACGCCCGTCGGGACCCTGAACCAGCACGAGCCGTCCGGCTGAATCGGCACCGTTCCGAGAATGCGTTTCACGCCATCGGACTGAAGCAGCGAAACAACCGGTCCGGTCGAAAGCGCGGGACGGTGATTCCAATAGGTATAGGTCTTCTGCTCGATATGCAGAATCCTCAGAAATCTCGCCTTGCCTTGCATTTCCGGCGGCGCTCCGTGATAAACGTTCGCGCTGTAGATCGTCCCGCCCTCAGGATTCAAACGTTCTGCTTTCGTTGGCCATTTAACACGGTCGGGCACCGCTGGCGGCACCGCACGCGGCCGAAGCGGTTGGGCATGAAAAAGATGATTCGCACCTTCGTAAACCAGCTCGCGATTTCCATCCGTATCCATCAGATACAGCACGAATTTGCCCTCGCGCCGCGCAGACACAAGGAAGTCCCTTTCGCTCAGCGGATACGGCGTCTGATAGGCATCGTAGCGGCCATATTTTTTATACTCAGCCGACTCGACCGGATCGACCGGGCCGTTGCCGCTCTCCGGCCAAGGCAGTTCCGCCGTCACTTTGGTCAGTCCGTTCGGAAAATTCGCCCCTTTGTCGGGATCGACGATGCCGATGCTGCCCGCAAACCAGTTGTGATGCGCGCTGCCCGTGAACATCACCCGGCGGCTGCCGGGGATCGCACGCGCGTCTTTCAGCAGATCCGGCCAGACCGACTGATTGCCCCAAAAGGTGTTGGGTTGCGTGCCGTCCGGATTCACCGTCCAAAGACTCTGAGCGCGCCAGAGCGGCTTGTCGGTATATTCCCAACGCGTGTAGATGATCCGACCGTCGTTCATCACAGAAGGCAGATAGTCGGGCTCGTTATTCGCCGAGATGAAATAGGGATCGCCATCATCGAACGCGCCTCGCATCAGGTTATAGGCGTTCGTCGGCGGCATGCAGCGCACATAGGTGTGTCCGCGCGTCGATGAGAAAACGAAGTGCTTACCGTCTGGCAGATAGACGGGATCAAAATCATCAAAGATGCCGAAGGTCAATTGCCGAAGGCCGCTTCCATCCGTGTTGATCTCGTAGAGATGAAACGATTTTTCGTTATGCGGCTTAAAGCAGAAAAGAACGCGCTTCGCGTCAAACGAAAGATCGGGACGCCAAAAACTGCCGTGCAACGGCGCCTGCGGCATCAGCCGTCGCACCTTGCCGTCGAGCGAGAGCCCATCAACCACGATCAATTGTCCGCCCGGCACCGCCATGTACCCCAACCGGTGACGGGTCTCATGTTGCCACTCGCGGCCTTGCGGATACGGCATATCCACCATCAGCATCCGCGTGAAGTTGACGGCCGGATTTCCCAGCATCAGCTCACGCCGGACACGGCGAACGGCAAGATAGAGCGCTTTCTTCCGCTCAGCCGAGAGATTGTCTTTGGCCGTAGCCGCCAGCGCGTCGAGCGTCTTGGCCTGAATGCCGAAACGAACCGCCATTCGGCGTGTCCGCGCGATCTCTTGGTCCAAATCCGGTTTATCGTCGACCTGATACAGCCAGTCGCGCTCGATCGCCGCGCAAGCCTCTTCGCGCGTGTACGTCTTCACGTCCGGTGTGGCGGGCCGCACGTAGGGTGCGACCGGCTCAGCCACCGCCGGACGTTCCGGCACATCGGGCCAAGCGACGGTCACCGCCTCCAGGACGGCACTGTCCGCCCTCGCCTGTCCTTGCGCCAATCGGGCCGTCATCTCGTCGGTCCAGGCCTTAATCCGTTGCCATCGTCCGCGTTCTTCGGACGAGCATCCCCCCCATTGCGCGTCCGTAAGCGGCATGTACTCCGTGAGACTCAACAGCCGATCAGTCAGTTTCGCCTTCAATCCTTCCAGATCAGCCAGCATCGGATAAAGCGCGGGCGACTGCCCGTACAACTTCGCATAACTTGCGCACGCTTCAGGGTATTGAGAAGCGAGCTTCATCGCAAACAGACTCTTTATTTTCGTGGGACACGTTCCGCCTTTCTGCTGTACGAAGCGCCTTGCCTCGGACAGCATCGCCGCGAACCCCGATTGCGCTTGCGCGAGCGGTTTCCATTCCTCCGGGAGCACGGTGACGGCCCGTGCCGTAACAGCGGACGCGCCTTCCCTGAATAAAGCAAACACCGCCTCCTGACTCAACGCTGAGGTGTACAGACGCAGATCATCAAGCCCCCCTTGAAAAAATTCCCCGCTACCGCAGGAAGAACCGACAAAGCCCGTGGCGCGAGCCACTTTAACGGTTCCCGCATGTGCCAGCGAACCGATCTGCGCGCCGTCGAGATAGACGCGGATTTCCTTGCCGTCGAACGTCGCCGCCGCAAAATGCCAACAGCCATCCAGCAAGTTTTCAGGACGGATGCGCACATCGCACTCCCGATACGCCGCATTCACGTCCAACCCCAGCGAGCGGATTGAGCCGTTCTCTTGAAACGAAAAGAGCATGCGGCCAACCGACGCTTCGATCCG
>CAZTDL010000355.1:0-5106 GCA_964612775.1 uncultured Lentisphaeraceae bacterium | reverse complement strand
GCGCTCGGGGTGATGCCGAATTCGCGTTTGAACTGCATGGCGAAGTGTTGGGATGATGAAAAGCCCAGAGTCTGCGCGATCAGCGTGACAGGCGCATCGGTCTCGCGGAGACGCTGCTGGGCGAGACGCATTCTGCAGGTCAACAGGAACGTGTAGGGCGGCAGGCCGGTCAATTGTTTGAAGCGGGTGTTCAGACGGCTTTCGGAAAGGGCGGCGTCACGTGTCAACTGTTCGACCGGATAGTCGCGTTCCGGGTATTGCCGCATGGTCGCAATGATACGCGCGATGCGAATGTCTCCCGGATGTTCCGGCTCGGCCCGAGCGGCCTCGATTAAAGCCAACAGCAGGTCGAGCACCGCGCCTCGCATGGCGAGACTGCGGAGCGCGCCGGACGGCAGGTCGTCACGAAGTTTAAAAAGGCGCTGAAAGGCGAAGCGAAGGCGGTCGTTACCTTTAAATAAACGTCGCGGCAGCGTACATAATGTCTGCTTAAGAATGTCGGATTCCGACGACGGAAGATGGAGGAGGGGACGTCCATCCGCTTCAAGACGGAAAAACATCCAGTACATCACCAATCCTTTCGGGTTGGCGGAGAGACGGTGCCATTCGTCCGGCTGTGTGACGAACACGTTGCCCGGGAACAACCTGTAGGCGGTGTCGCCACACTCGAAAACCAGCGAACCGCGCATGCAAAGCGTCATCTCCAAACACCCGGGATGGAGGTGTTCGGAGACGCTCGGACGACTCTTCGAATAGTGGCTGTATCCGAGCGCGGGGATGCAAGGAATGCCATCCTGCTCGAGGTTCAGTACACGCCGCTCGGGCGTGTCGCCATACTCGAAGGGAAGCGTACAGACCGGTTTACTCATGCCGATTATCATACGCGCTTCGCTTACGGTCGGCAAGGGTGTGCAAAAAACAACTATGGCGGAATCTTGGACGCATTTCTTCCGGATCTGCGATATCGTAGTGATCCTTGAACGAAGAGGTCTTAACTGGAATTTAAACATTAGAGGATGGAAAAAGGAATGAACAAACGACGGGTGATGTTGCTGGCGACCGTCATCGTGATGGCCGCAGGAGGATGGGCACAGTCCGTGTCATCAGCACCCGCGCTCGTGGACGCAACGAGCCGGTATCGGCACTGGACGACGGTGTGTGCGAATGAGGTCCCTTTGAGGTGGAATTGGGAGACAAACGCCACGCACGCGACACTGGAAATTGCGGGAATGAATGGGACGTTGACCACGAACTTTTATGGCGTGATATCGAATTGGGTCTGGCGCGTGTCGGGGACGGAGGGACCTTCGGTCGAAGACGTCCATACGCTCACGCTGACGTTTCTAGCGTCAGGCGACCGTGTTGTGGGGGCGCTGACCTCGCAGCTGGCGGTGGTGAAAGGTTCGGTTGGTCCTGCGGTGGTGGACGCCGTGGCAGGAACACGGGCGTGGTCACGGGTCAAGGCGAGCGCCGTGATTCCTTATGACGCGGCTTGGAGCATGTCGGCGCTTGATGCGGTTTCCGCAACGCTGGCGATCACTAAAACCGACGGTGTGTCTCGGACTAACGTTTTTTCGGACACCGCCGGCTACTATGGCTGGAAACCGGGGAACAGCGGATGGGGCTACGGCACGTTCAATCTGGTACTGACCTTTTCCGGTATGACGAACGAATGGACGGCGACGCTGATGCGGCCGATAGACGGAACGGTTGTGAGTGTGAGGTAAGCGGGAATTTAAGCGGTATGCGTTTTTGCGATCGGTTCTCGCGATTCAATCGATCGCATCGGTAAGGAGCCTTCAAATGAGATGGACACAGACAATGAAGACAAGCATGGCGGTTTTGTTCGGGAGTTTCGCGCTGGGCGCGGCGGCTGATCCGACGATCAGTGATGTGGTGGTGCGGCAGCGGTGGCCGTGGAGTCGGTTGGTGGACATCGAGTACGCATTATCGTGCGACGACACGCAGCGCGTGGATGTCGCCGTTACGGCAAAGAATGGCTCAACCACGCTTTCTTTGCCGAACGATACGGGCTCCTTGTCCGGCGATCTTTACGGTGTGTCCGGCGGTTTTCGTCGTATTGTCTGGGATCCGACGCGGAGTGCGTATACCAACGACCCGCTTATGCTGTTCCAAGTGGAACTCGCGCCGGTGCCGTCGCATTATATGATCATCGACTTGACGAAATCGTTAGGTGAAGAAGGGCAAATCACGTATCGGGATGATTGGGGCCCTTGGAGCGAGGTGACCAACGCGGTGTATAAATCGGACAAACTCGTTCTTCGCCGGATCACGGCGGGATCTTTTAAAATGGGAGATGCGGGCGTTAATGTCACGCTGACCAACGACTTCTATGCGGGCGTGTTCGAGGTGACGCAAAAACAATGGTATCACATCATGGACAATACATGGCCGCTTTCCACACAAAGAGTGGGAACGGTTATATCGGCACCCGTGGCCTATGAGACGTACGATCACATCCGTGGCGTGACGAGCGACTCCATTAACTGGCCGAACACGGGACATCTGGTGAGCCCGAACAGTTTCATGGGTAAACTGCGAAACAAGACGGGACTCGACACGTTCGATCTGCCGACCGAGGCGCAGTGGGAATACGCGTGCCGTGCGGGGACAACAACCGTTTTCAACGACGGCGATCCGGCCGCAAAGGTCACGGGGGCGAACGCAGGAACGAATAGTTGGTTGAATCCGATCTGCGTCTATCGGTGGCATCCGCAATACTTTGATATGGACGGTTCCGTGAATGTGGGACTTCTCAAGCCCAATCGGTGGGGACTGTATGACACGCTCGGGAACATCTATGAGTGGTGCTTGGACTGGAACGGGACATTGTCCGGCGGGACGGAACCCGTGGGGCCGACGGGTGGTTCGGCGCGTGTGTTGCGGGGCGGCAGTTATCGCACATATGCATCTGAATGCATTTCGACATACAGGCGGCAAGATACGCCGCCCGGCAGCGGCGACCGTTCGGAGGGGCTCCGCATTTTCAGGGTAGTGCCGTGAGACAACAGGATAGAATTAAAGGAGTTGTACATCGTATGAATAGAACCGCGACTATGAAGCGCTTGATGGTGCCGATGTTTTTTGTTGCAGGCTTTGCCATGGGGGGAGGCGCGTTCGTTCCGCCTCAGTATGTTGGCGATGCGTCTGCTTTGCGATCCGTTACGAATCGGGCGTTCACTGGGATACCGAGTGTGGCGGTGGCCGCAAAAGGAAGGCTTTGGGCGACGTGGTATGCCGGGCCGACGCCGAACGAGGACAGCAATAATTATGTGGTGTTGAGCACGAGCGGCGATGGCGGGGTATCGTGGAAAGAGATCCTTGTTGTGGATCCCGACGGTACGGGACCTCGACGTACGTTTGATCCGCAACTGTGGATCGCTCCGGACGGGAAACTGCGGTGGACATGGACGGATCGGTTTCACGGTCCTCGCTTTGTCGGTAATCAGGGGAGTTGGCCGGACCGGGATAACTATCCGGAAGATGACGGCCTGTGGATGATGGTGCTTGACGATCCAAACTCGGAGACGACGGTATGGCAGCCGCCGGTGTGTGTCGCACGAGGAGTGATGATGGGGAAGCCTCTCGCACTTTCGACCGGCGAATGGGTTTTCCCTGTCTGCGTCTGGTTTGCCGACGTCAGTTCGCAGATGGTGGTCTCCACCGATAAGGGCAAGACGTGGACAATTCGCGGTGGCGCGGGTATGCCTTACGAGGATCGGCTGTTTGATGAACAGGCGCTTCTTGAACGGAAAGACGGCTCGATCCTAGAGATGGCTCGGACAAAAACCGGCATCCGGGAAAGTGTGTCTTCTGATCGAGGCAAAACATGGTCGCAACTGGTGCCCTCCCAAGTGAAACACACCTCTGCCCGGTTTTTCCTGCGCCGTTTGAATTCCGGCAACGTGTTGTTGGTGAAACACGGGCCGCTGTACAAAGACGTTGGACGCTCTCAGCTCACCGCCTATCTGTCGAAAGATGACGGCGCGACCTGGGAAGGCGGGCTGATGCTGGATGAGCGTTTGGGCGTCTCATATCCCGACGGGCAGCAGACTGCCGACGATGTGATTCGCATCATTTACGATTATGACCGCACCGGCGCGCGCCAAATTCTGATGGCCTCGTTCCGTGAGGAAGACGTGATGTCCGGCAAGACGGATTCTCCGACGGTGGGTTTGCGCCGGTTGGTGAGCCAGGGCTCGGGCGGGCGGCAAAAATCCGCCAAATGAGGCGGCTCGCGGGCGTGGCCCGCATTTGTGTGTTATGAAAGGAACGTCCGTATGGACTATGAGGAAATGAAAGGGGCGTACTCCGCGCTGGTTACGCCCTATACCCGAGACAATCAGATCAATGTCGAAATGATTGGGCGTTTGGTGGAACACCAGCTCGCCAACGGTCTGAAAGGTTTTTTGTCGGCGGATCGACGGGCGAAGGAATGCTTCTGAGCACCGACGAGCGTAAAGTCCTGCTTGAGGCGGTGGTCTTGGCGAACCGGGGGCGAGGAAAGATTATCGCGCACGCGGGTCACGTTTCGACGGACGAGTCCGTGAAATTGGCGCGCCACGCGGCGGATACAGGCGCGGACTGGGTGTCGTCCACGGCGCCGATCTATTTCGCGCAGACTTTCGACGGCGCACTCTACCACTACCGCCGGATCGCCGAGGCGAGCGACTTGCCCTTCATGGTGTATGCGTTTTTCACGACGGTGGATCCCGAACGCGACGTGCGGCTTTTTGAAATTAAGAACCTGTGCGGGATGAAGTATACTAACATCGATTATTACAGCGTTCAGCAGTTGCAGCGTCGGTTGGGCAAACCGGCGCTCTTTCTTTCGGGCGTGGACGAAATGCTGATTCCCGCTCTGGCGTCGGGCTGTTTCCAAGGCGGCATCGGCATGATGTGCAACATGCTGCCGCGCCCGTTCGCCGACATATGCCGCCTGATGAACGACGAGAATGATCCGGCGGCGGCGCGTCCCATCCAGAACGAGGCCAATGCCGTGATCGCCCTCAAGCACGCGCACGGCGGTTTGCCGTGCGCCAAAGCGATGATGCGCTTTATCGGGCTGGACTGCGGCCCGTGCCG
>CAZTDL010000354.1:0-5110 GCA_964612775.1 uncultured Lentisphaeraceae bacterium | reverse complement strand
CCAACCGCATTCGTTTGGCCGTCACTTCCTCGCCCCAAACCGAGGTGAGTCAGGATCCGTCCGAGCTGGTCCTTGCTCCGGCCTCCACGCAAACGGTGAGGGTACGCGCCAAGACCTCGGACGCACTGACCGGCAAAATCACCCAAGTGTTGAGCTTTCAAGCGGCGGGCACAGACCCCGCCGGGAAAACGACAACGGCATCCTCGCGTTCAGCCGCAGTGGATGTGATCCCCAGAATCACAGGGAACACGGATATCTGGAATCGCTTGCCGGCTCAGATGCAGATTATGGGGGCCCATGAGACCGGGCACGACTCGGGCATGCAGGCCGAATTTTCCGGGGCGGGATATCTGGATGAAACCGGTACGCGTAAGACCGATTTCCTGTTCCGAGGGCCTAACCTTCAGCAGAAAAGCATGTATGGTCAGCGACAGGAAAGCCGCGTCAGCTATTATGATCCTCTGTTTGACGTGCATGCGGGCGATCGTTCCTACACGCTATCCCCTTTGTTGGAGCGCTACGGCTATGGGCGCGGTGCCGAGGTAGACTTGCATACCACGAACAATACCGCCCGAATACTCTATCTTGAAAACCATCCGGATCAGCCAACGTTCAGCGAGACCGGAGGCAGTTATTCACACACGTTTACCCCATGGTTTACCCTACAGGGAAACTATCTTAACCGGAAAGGCAACGGCCACTCCTCCCTGACGAATGGTCTGGCGCAAAGCATCTATAGTGTCGAACCGAAACTGCATCTGGGAAAAGCTCTCGAACTTGATCTGGAATACGCGATTAGCTGCGACAGCGATCAAGGGGGCGGCTCCGATCAGGCGATGCGGCTGGATATGCGTGGAGAACTTTATACCGATGTTTACTATGAGATCGAGAAAATATATGCCGGACCTGATTTTTATGGTTCTTACAACGACGTTGATTCGCTGCAAACATCGCTGGTTTTTCCGATCTACAAAAAACTGCGAGGGCACATCTCCTTCTCCGAGTATGACAACAACTTGGAGAAGAATTCGGCCAAAAGCACCACGGCCACGCGCGAAACGACCTACCGACCGGGTATCCGCTATACGTTACCCTTCCAGACGGAACTGCTCTTCGATTACCAGCACATTGAGCGGAGCGACGTGTTACCGCCCGCCGCCTACAATTTCACGGAAGACTCGATACGGGTCGGGATAGGCAAGACTTTCGGACGGCTCAATATTCAAACCAGCGTTGAGCGGGGACAACTGCAGGACCGTGTGCTGGACCAGACGACTGACAGCCTCCATCGCTACAGCCTTTACGCGTCTTACCGGCCGTCGGCACGCCAGACATATTCCGTTTACACGCGCTTGGGCAACAGCAGTTTCACAAGCAATCTGGAGCAATCCAAAACCTATGGGGTCTCCGCCAATTGGCGACTTATGGAACTCCTCACCGTGGATGCCAGCGGCGAGCGAAACATCTACGAATACGACACCGGAAGGCAACAGGACATGGTGCGCTCCGTGCTTAATTATACTTTTCGTAATCACCAGAAAGTCGCACTCACCGGCCGTTGGTCGCAAGACAACATAACAGGCCAAGAGGAAACCTCCATTTTCATCTGCTACACCATTCCGTTCGATTTGCCGATCTGCAAAAAAACCAGCGTCGGCTCGCTAAAAGGTCGCGTATTCGACCAAGAGTCGCCCGTTCACCAGCCCCTGTCTCGCGTGATTCTGAGCTTGAACGACGCATGGGCGGTGACCGACAGTCGCGGCGAGTTCGTTTTTCCGGCGCTCGCGCCGGGAAAATATCTGCTGCGCGTAGATACCGCTTCACTGGGCGCAAACCGCATCACCGCGGCATCGTTGCCGATCACGGTGGAAGTCAAGAAAGGAAAGCCCGTCACGCTAGACCTAGGCGTGGTCACGACGGCCAGCATAACCCTTCGCGTTGCCGTGGCGTCGCCCTCCACCACCAACGCCATTTCGCATGAGGTCGCCTCTGCCTCCCGACCCGCCGAAACGGCCCTCAGTTCACATCTTACTTCTTCCACTTCTTCCGTCGACGGACCGTGCGAGGGAATTCTGGTTGAACTTTCCAAGGATACAGAAAAGCTGCTGGCCTATACCGATACAGCCGGCCGCGCGACATTCGATCATCTCCGCCCCGGCCAATGGAGATGCAAGGTGAGGGAAAATAATCTCCCGGCTTATCACTACGTCGAACACCCTGACATCAAACTGGCTCTGCAGCCGGGCGACAACCGCGAACAGGACGTACGCATCCTTGCCCGTCAGCGCGCCATCCGGTTCATCGATAGCGGCGTGGTGAAATAAAAAGGCATCGATACAGAACGCGATGGGCAATGAAGTCCGCTCGGGGGTAACCGCGAGGAAGGATATGAACAGCCATTTCCAACGCAGGAAACAGACTCATGAGAAAGGCCGTGCGGCAAGTCAAAGCGTTGAACACGGAAACTATCGCATCACCAGTGCCTTCTCGACGATTAAAACAGGCCCATCATACAGTGGGACATCCCTGAAAATCGTGAATTCACCTGCGTTTACGATGCGGTCTGAGGGGATTTCATATATTTGACCGGAAACCAGATCGGTCCAAACAGGCTCCTTAAAAACCACCCCTTTGACGGTCACCTGCGCGGGCTCCGTAACAAAGGAATCGCCCGGCGTGGCCGAATCGTCCCACAGGACAAGGAGCGCCTGTCCAGTCACCTTGCCGCGATAGGCGAAACACGCGGTTGATTTACCGTAGATGACACTTGCAACAGGGCTCTTTATCCGTTCCAAAGAATCGTCGAAGACGGCCACCGCGTTTTGTACCGCGTAATAGGCAAGCTTGATCTTATCAACCTTCTTGTCCGGCGTCGCATGCAGCAGACCTTTACGGTTTATCTCGCGTCCGACATGGTTGAAGTCGCAGACGGTGAAAACCGCAGACTCCACATCATGTCCCAGATCGCCCAGCATGCGTCGCAAATCCCACTTGGCCTGACTGTATTCCGTCCACGGATGGTTGGAAAGCGCAAACCGGGTCGCCGTTTCAGACGGACATCCGTTTTCACCCTGCCGCATCTTGGCCTTGGACGAATATTTCGCGAGCACCGCCTTTTGTTCCTCAACGTTCGGATACGACTTGCCGGGATTAAACTCATAGCCGTGATAAATGAACCAGTGAAAGAGATCCGTTTTACCCTGATCGGCCAAAGCCTTCAGGCACTGATCCAGAAGCTTCGGGCTGGAACTCGCGAGCGAAAGACCCGCGATCTTCGCATCCGGAATGACGCGCTTGATGATTTCCGCCGTGCGGATATTAAAGGCCGCAATATCCGCGGGCTTATGCTTTTTATTGATGTCGGGCTCATTCCACATGGCCCAATCGCCGACCTTACCTGTATAGCGCTTGGCCATGGCCTCGACCCATCGGTCCCACGCCGCCAGTCCTTCCTCGGAGGTAGGAAAGCCGCCCGCGAGATCAAAACCGCCGCCACCCTGATAGATCGGGTTGCCGTAGTCCGTCTCAAGCAGAATGTTCAATCCGCGGCTGCGCGCATCGTCGACCAGCGTGTCCAGCCACGCAAAATCGTAGACGCCCTTTACCTTTTCCGTTTTAGCCCAACCGCCTTGCAGACGAATCGTTTTAATCCCCAAAGGAACAATATACGCTTTATATTCGTCGTAGATCGCAAAATCGCGATCCAACGTCTCGCAGCCCAACGTCCAATTCGATCCGGATATCTCATTCGCACTACGCGGCCGAATCGTGCCGATCCTTTTTAAGCCGGGATTTAACGCCGTCTTCGCCCGATCCGCAGAGGTATCGATTACCGGTCCCGCCAGCGCCGTGTCCATCACCGTGCAACACATCGCCATCGCTATTCCCATCCGAAAAGTTGCGCATGTTTTCATGGTTGTCCTTTAATAGGTTGGACTACAGATTACGTCTCGCGCACTGTTCCAGCAATAGCGATATTGGGAACTGATCTTATTATTTTCGGAACAGCTTTTTCTGTCCGCTCTACCCGTCCGACGCCAGTAACGCATGCCAAACCTCGGACGCGCGCCGAAGCGCCACACCACGATGCGAGATGCGGTTTTTCACATCGCCATCCAACTCGGCGAAGGTAAGCTCGCAGCCATCCGGCACAAAAAGCGGATCATAACCGAAACCGTTTGATCCGCGCGGTTCATCAATGATCTTTCCAGGGCAACTTCCGTCAACCGTCCATTCGCGCCCATCCGGAGCGCAGAGCGCGATGGCGCAGCGGAAACGCGCGCGACGGTCGGCCACTCCGTTCAGTTCGCGCAACAGCTTGGCGTTGTTGGCGAGATAGTTACACGGCTCGCCGGCATAGCGTGCGGAGTAGACTCCCGGCGCGTTATTCAGCGCGCAGACCTCTAACCCCGAATCGTCGGCCAGCGTCCAAAGACCGGAGGCAACGCACAGCTCGCGAGCCTTCTTAAGCGCGTTGCCCTCAAAAGTGTCAGCGTCTTCGATCACATCCGTCGGCAATCCGGGCACCTGATCCGCCGCCAACAGCTTTAAACCGGGCGATGCCAGAATCCGAACGATCTCTTCCAGCTTATGCTTGTTTCTCGTCGCCACTAATAGCTTCATAAACGCTCCAAAATTTTAACAAAAAACACGTGCGGCCTTTCCGCCGTTTAATCCTACTCGCCCGCCAACGCCGCAACCGTCACGCGTTCCCAGCCGGGCAGCGCCAGAAAATATTCCAGCACCACGGCGCAGGCGAAAGCATCAAACAACGCATCATGCGCGTCACGTCCCGGACACAAGGCCTTGACACGCCCGCTCAGGCCCAACGCGAGGATCACATCCTCCAAAGACTTGGAGGCCATAGCAGGGAAGGCGTGCCGCGTCAGCGTCAGGGTATCAATCCAAGGGCCCAGCCGATGCAAAGGGGCCAGCCGACTCAACACGCTGCGCTCGGTACCCGCATTATGCGTCACCAGCGGCACGCCGGTCACCCATGTCGCCAGCACCGGCCACAAGTCTCCCGGGGTTGGAGCCTGCGCCAACTGCGCGCGCAACTGCGCATGCCTTCCCGGCGCGCGCGGATTAAACGGACGCGCCCCCACGCACA
>CAZTDL010000353.1:0-5133 GCA_964612775.1 uncultured Lentisphaeraceae bacterium | reverse complement strand
GGTTTCGATTGCCTGCACGGTCGGATGAAGCAAAAAGTCGATGCGCGCGAGGGCCTCGTTGTGAAACAATTCCTTGTGCGCCTGTCCGACCGCGAGCAGCGGAATTTCAAAGCGCGCGGTTTCCAAAATTGCCATGATATTGCTCTTTCCAGAATTGATAGCGAAGGTGAAAGACGTGGGATCAGAGCGGAATGTCAAACGCCAGCGCCACGGACGTCGGCAGCGGCGTCACCTCGAGGCTGATCGGCCACGTGCCGGGCGTCAGATCGAACTGCGGGTCATCTCGCCAAACGGATTGGACAGGAACGAACCAGATATTGTCGTCGCCGTTGACATCGGTCCCTGTCAGTTTCAACAGGGAATAGCCGCTTCCCTTCGTGGAAAAGGAGTTGTTGGCGAGGACGGCATGGCCCGCCGGTTCTTGGAATTCCATCAGCGAAGCGGTATAGGTGCTTGAAATAGGGACGGTCAGGCCGTTGTTGACACTCCCGTCGGCATCCGTTTCCTGTCCCCGCACAAAGGTTGCGGCATCCGTCGGCCAGTCGCACTCGTAGTGCAGAACCTCGAAGGGCCAGCTGGTGCCCATGAGATCCTCCTGCTGCCAATAGATTTCAATCTTCCATGGCTCACCGACTGTTTTTCGAATCGCGTAGAGATTCCCGTTTTTGGGACTGTAACTGTGCGTGCCCTTGTGCTGATAGACGTAGGAGCCGACATCATCATCGCTGGTCAGGCCCTCGGTCACCAGAGCACTTAACCCGACCACGTCGTAACCGTCGCCAGTGGGCTGAAGTTGGGTGCTGATCGTTCCGGACACGGTTTTTATATCCGGCGCGCACACCTCCACGGCAATCGTTCCCAGCAACTCCGTAAAACTGCCGGTCCGGTAATAGGCCATGACCACCATGCCCTCAATGCCGCCGATGGCCTTCAGCCAGTGGGTGGCCGGATCCAGAAAAAGCCCCGACACCACATTGGTGATCGTTGTCGGCATACCGCCGGCGTTGCTCGTCACCAGAGCATATCCCAACTCAATAATTTCCGGATCGCCAAAGAATTTTACAAATTTCCCGGACAGATCCACCGGGGGCGAATTAAAGGGTTCATCCGTCCAATAAATGCGATACGGCTTTTGCTTCGATGACCCGCTCACCTGATAAAAATGCGCATTGGTGGATCCGTCGGTCAGTATCCAGTCGATTTGAACCAGGCCGCCTTCAGACAGGAAGATGCCGGGCACGGATGGCTCGTAAAAAACCGCTTTGTTCGCATAGGCCAGCGAGTTCGTCAATCTCGCATAGGTCGCGTCCCAATTCACGTTTGCGGGAGCGGTAAGCATGTCGCCCAGATAATATTCGGGCTTGATATGTTCAAAGGTGGACCCCATGGCGGATTCGGTCAAACGGTATTGGGCGGCTGTTGACGTTATTGTGAACGCCTCCGGATAATGGCTGTCGGTCATCACACCGGATCCTCCCGCCGTCCAGGCCACCGAAGCCCCATTTGACGCAACCCAGAGCGCAGGGGTGCTGGTATTGAAGATCGGGACGGCCGGAGGTGCGGTCACTCGATAGCCATTCTGGCTCGCCGCTGAACCTGTACCCGGTAACAGGTACAGGAGGATGGCCAGCGTGGCGGCAACGTTCTGTTTGGTATTCATGAAAAATGCTTCTCCAGCGATGAAACAATGACCTCATGTGCCTGAAAGAAAGGACAAACAATCATGATTCGCTGATCCTTTCTCCCCGATGCTGCCTTTGGCGGAAGCGCTTTATTCCTGTTTTGCGCCTTCCCGCCCCGTGCGACGCCGTCCTGCTCACAACTCTACTTCACGCGCATGATGTAGCACAACGCAAAATAGGGCGGACGGTTCTCATGGGCACCACCGCCGTTAGCATTGTTCTCGGTTGTCGCCGACCGCCAGTAAATTCGGTTGTTGTCATCATCCGTTCCTTGGGATCCGGTCACATTGGAGCCCAGCGGGTCTAATCCCCCAAGCAATTTATTATATGAAGAGGCTGAACCGCTACTTTCTATATAATAGCCATCATGAAAGTCATGTTGGTGCGCCGGTATCTGCGCGGCTGCCAGCGTCACATTCTCATTTCCGCCCGTCAAGCCCACAGTATAATTAAGGCCCGCTCCTACGATGAACCGATCACACAGGTTCGGCGTCCCACTCGCGCCATTGCAAAGCACCCATCCATCCGGAATTTTGTTCTGGGCACCCGACCACATGATGATGCCGCCGATCGGAATCGTCCCGAAGCCAGCGATCACGTGTGGCGAAGGTACGGTGAGATCGCCGCTCACCCTCAATCCTGAATTAGAGGCCGTCAGCGTGGCCACGCCCGTGCCGGTGTCCCCAACTTGGAGGCTCTTCGCGGCCCGAATAACCCCAGAGGCATCTATCCCTTCGGCTGTGAGCACACCCGTGACGGCAAACCCTGCGGAAGCGGACTGCACATCGCCCGCCATCATTGCAAAAGGTACGGAGAGCAACTGTTGCCGCGGGGCGATCTCAGCGGCACCGGTGACCTTCAAGCCCAAATAGAGCGCAGAACCGGATGCAATCACCGCGCTCAGAGGTTTTGGCGTCAGCACGAGCGGCGTAGTGGACAGCGGTACGCCACTGTCACTCAGTTCCACATTGAACAGGCCATTTGTGTCCAAAAAAACCGTATAGGTTCGGCCCCATAAAAGCGTGCCGTTGGCGGGCGAATCATAAAGGCGGAAATCCACCGTTTTTGAGACCGTTCCCAGTATCTCTCCCGAGCCGCCCCTCAGCACGCCCTGGTAGTTAAATATATACGGTACCGACTGCGCCGTCACCGTTATCGCACATGCCAGAAACATCCCAACCCAGCACCCTGTTCTCATCGTTGACTCCTTCTTTCGGTTTTTCAAACCGATTTTCTCAAGACGGGCTTCAGCCCCGTGACACGCAGTTCACCATCCACAGCAGGAACGCCTCGCGAAGGCGGCTGCTGCACCTACTCCAGCGAAAGGGTCGCCACCTGACTGATCCGCTTCAGCTCAAAAAGCCCCTTCATCAGAATCGGGCCTTCGCGACGAAGGCCGTCCACTTGGAAAGTAATATCGCCCGTGACCTTTTCCGCCGGGTTCCATAGGGCTGCCCCGCCGCCTGCCGCAGGCGCGTTCGTCCAGACAAGACTCACGGTATTCGAGATGGAAAAGAGTTCCGGTTTGATTTCCCCGATGTAGTTCTGCGGGTTGTCGCCAAAGGGCAACTTCGTCTTGAACGTGGCATCCAGCCCGTCGTGATCCGGATGGTAGGGATGGCGGAACGGATTCACGGAATCATCTGCCGCGAGCGTATACGTGAACCGCAGGTTTTGGCCGAACCCGCTCTGGTCGCCGTAATAGGCTTCATCCCAAGTGATGTCGTTGTTTTTCACGCCAAAGGCCACCGAACTGATCCGTATGCTTTTCATGCCCGGAGGCACCTTCGTTTCATCCACGTACAGCGACGTGTTCCACGTGCCGTTGGTCTCCGTTGAGCCTGCAACCAGCACACGCTGCAATAGGCGACAGCGCTTGTCCGCATCCACATGCAGAATCAGGCGAAACTCCAACGTGCCGCCCGCTTTTGCGCCGTCCACAACGGTGCCGTCGCCCAACACCTGCGAGACCTGATCCAAGCTCGCCTTGCCCACCCAGAGGCCCGCCGGCCAGAGCGCATGGGTCGGATCCGGTAGGCCATATTCGGCTTCCAACGGAATTTCAACCCGTCCGCCTGCAGTATCCGAACAGACCAGCAAACCGCCATACGGCTGGTCCGCGACCATGCCCGTGCGGTCCAACGACAACGGAAGCGACCATTCCTCTCCGGCCTGCAACGTCCGCACCTTGCTCGACAGCGGTAGCCAGCCCTCTAAATAATCGAAGGCCTGCAATACCGGCACCGCCGGCACGACACCCGAAGCGGCGGCTGCGGAATTCGTAAGGGTCAGCGTCACAACCAGCGGCGTATCCTGTTCGTTTTTTAGCCGCAGGGTCTGGTAGACGTTGTTCGACGGGAAGAAGATTCCGCCCGTGCCGGACGGGAAGACTTTGACCGGACCGGAAAAGGAAGAGACCTTGTCGCACACGATGAAATACGATTTACCTTGCTCAATCGGTACCGAATTTAAGCCGGAAAAGCCCCCGAGAGACAATACCGTTGGTCTGCTGTTGGTCCCGCTCACCGCATAAACGGAGAGTTTTGAGAGATCAAAGCCGGCCCCCGAAAGATAGGTCCCGAAGGTTGCCGATCCATTCTGACGAAATCCGACCAGATTACACGCGTTCGTGCCCGGAATCCATTCGATACGTGGGACGGCCGCCCGGCCTGTCAGAGTCCGTGTAACACTCGCCGTCGCTAACATCAGATAGGACTGCCCCGCAATCACCGCATTGAGCGTGTTGACCCCTGCCGGGAGCAACGGATCCCAGTTTAAAAATTCATCATCCCTGTTCAGCGGTTCTTCCGGATTCTCCGAATACTGCGAGAACACCTGTTTCATGTTATAGAGACTGACGCTCGTCACCGGCCAATCGGCAAAGACCACTTCGCAGCGAGTATCGTCCGGCTCCACCTCCAGATAGACCGCATTCCAGCCCTTCTTGAGCGAGATGGTCTGTACGGCATACTGCCCATACCCTGTGGCCGCGAGGAGTCCCCAGACACTGCCTGCCATCCAAAATCGAAAGAAAACGTTCTTCGCCTTGGATCTCTTCGACCGTGAGAACCCTTCTTTCAGCGGAACGCAGATAAGTTGAGTCATGAGAACTTCTTTCTGTGCCTTGTGAATAGGTCTTGCCCTTCAGCGTACGACAGGACCCGCTATGTTTCAAAAGCAAGCTTCTATCACAGTCGTTGCAACCTGTGATAAAGACCAGCTTGAACATAATTTTAAACGATAACCGATTAAGATGTATACCACTAATACATCAAAAGCGAATAATACATCAAAAGCGAAGCGCAAATGAAACGCCTGCCGCGGTAAGGCTCAAAGCTGCACCCGGTCCCTTGTGCTGACACGGTGAGACTGAAAGCTCTAGCTCTTCATGTGGACGTCCATTTGCGGGAAGGGAATCTCAATGCCGTTCTTGTCAAACGCCTCTTTCACC